>NZ_JBHVBL010000007.1:0-143820 GCF_042668165.1 Arthrobacter sp. NPDC057388 | reverse complement strand
GCTTGTGGCTGCGGGACGCGGGCTGTGGCAGGCCGGCAGTGACCGGCCCGAACTCAAGTTTTGATGTAAACCGAGTTTCGAGTTTAGTAGATCTGCGGGAAGCCGAGGTCAATGACTGAGGTGGACGGGTCCGGCCAGCGGGTGGTGACCACTTTGCCGCGGGTGTAGAACCTGATGCTGTCCGGGCCGTACATGTGGGTGTCGCCGAACAGCGAGTTCTTCCAGCCGCCGAAGGAGAACGTGCCGACCGGGACCGGGATGGGGACGTTGACGCCCACCATGCCGGCTTCGACGTCGAACTCGAACTGCCGCGCCGCCCCGCCGTCACGGGTGAAGATGGCCGTGCCGTTGCCGAACTCGTTCTCGTTGACCAGCCGGACGGCGTCGCTGTAGGAGTCGACGCGGACCACCGACAGGACGGGGCCGAAAATCTCGTCGTCGTACACCTTCATGCCGGGCTTCACGTGGTCCACCAGGCTGACGCCGATGAAGAAGCCGTTCGAGTCGAACTGCTGCGAGCGCCCGTCGACGACGACAGTGGCGCCTTCGTTTTCCGCCCCTGCCACGTAGGAGGCCACGCGGTCCCGGTGCTCGGCGGTGATCAGCGGCCCCATCTGGGAGGCCGGGTCGGTTCCGGGGCCGATCGTGAGGCCGGCCATGCGGGTGGAAATCGCCTGCACCAGGTCGTCCGCGATGTTGCCCACGGCCACGAGGACACTGACGGCCATGCAGCGCTCCCCTGCCGAACCGTATGCCGCCGAAACCGCAGCGTCGGCAGCCATGTCCAGGTCGGCGTCGGGCAGCACCACCATGTGGTTCTTCGCACCGCCGAGGGCCTGGACCCGCTTGCCGTGGTCGGCTGCCCGCTTGTAGATGGACTGCGCGATGGGAGTGGAACCGACAAAGCTGACCGCTTTGACGTCGGGGTGCTCGAGCAGGACGTCAACGGCTTCCTTGTCCCCCTGGACCACGTTCAGCACCCCGGCGGGCAGCCCCGCTTCGGCGAAGGCCTCGGCAATGAAGATGGCAGCGGAGGGGTCCTTCTCGCTGGGCTTCAGCAGGACGGTGTTGCCGCAGGCAAGGGCGCTGCCCACCATCCACAGCGGCACCATGGCCGGGAAATTGAACGGGGTGATGCAGGCCACCACGCCCACCGGCTGGCGCACGGAGTGCACGTCGATGCCGCTGGAGACCTGCTCCGAGCGTTCACCCTTGAGCATGTGGGACAGGCCGGTGGCGAACTCGATGTTCTCCAGGCCGCGGGAGATTTCACCCTCGGCGTCGGAAAGCACCTTGCCATGCTCGCTGGTGAGGAGCGCTGCGAGCTCGGGCTTGCGCTGATTCAGGATTTCGCGGACCCGGAAGAAGATGTTGGTGCGCTTGGCCAGGCTGGTGGCGCGCCAGGCCGGAAGGGCCGCGCGGGCGGCGGCGATGGCCTCTTCGGTCCGCGCGGCCGAGGCCAGCACCACCTGCTTCTCCTGTTCGCCGGTGGCGGGGTTGAAGACGGGGCCGAAACGCTCGGCGTCGCTGACGCGGCTGCCGTTGATGAAGTGCGGAATGGTTTCCAAGGGAAGTCTCTTTTCGTGCTGGGTCGGGATGAGCTGTGGCGGACCGGGCTACTGGACCCGGGCTGCTTGGCAGGGTTACTTGGAACTGTCCAGCGAACCGTCGGCGAGCTTGATGATCATCGAGCAGTCCTTGCCGGCTTCACCGGCGTCGATGAGCTGCTGGAACAGCTGCTGGACGTGCCTGCCGATCTCCAGCGGCGTGCCGGTGTCTTCGGCGGCGCTGATGGCAAGGCCGATGTCCTTGTTGGCCAGTTCTGTGGTGAACGTGGGGGCAAAGTCGTTGTTGGATGCGGCGGTGGAAACCACGCCGGGCACCGGGTACCAGGTCCGCAGGGCCCATGAGTCCCCTGAGGAAACGGACGCAATGTCCCAGAAGACCTGCTTGTCCAGGCCCAGCCGGTCGGCCAGGACGGCACCCTCGGCGGTGGAGGCCAGGTTGATGAAGAGCATCAGGTTGTTGCAGATCTTGGCTGCCTGTCCGGTGGTGGCCCCGCCGGTGGGGATGATGTTGGCTGCCATCGGAGCGATGTAGCCGGTGGCGTCCGCCACTGCACCCGCCTCGCCGCCGACCATGAAGGTCAGGGTCCCTGCCTTCGCCCCGCTCATGCCGCCGGAGACCGGGGCATCCACGAAGCGGAAGCCGGCGGCAGCGGCGGCGTCGTGCAGTTCCTGGGCGGACGCGATGTCGATGGTGGAGGAGTCCACGAGCAGCGTGCGGGTATCCGCGTGGGCCAGCACACCGCCGTCGCCGAGGTAGACGGCGCGGGCATGCTCGCCCTTGGGCAGCATGGTGAAGACTGCGTCTGCGCCGTCAACGGCTTCGGCGATGCTGCCGACGGGTTTGACGCCTGCCTCTTCGGCGGCGGCAAGTGCCGCGGGGTTGAGGTCAAAACCGCGGACGTCGTGGCCGGCCTTCGCCAGGTTCGCTGACATGGAACCGCCCATGTTTCCGAGGCCGATCCAACCGATTACTGCCATGTCGCAAGCTCCTTCGCTTCGGGTCCGGCCGCCTGGCCGGAAGGTCTGTGTCCACGATCACACCCTGCTAGAGTGCATTCAAGGGGAAAAATTGAAGACGGCATGTGCACTGATGCACATCGAGGGAAAGGCTTGCCGTGGACACAAGGCGGCTTCCGAGTCCGGACGACCTGCTGATCCTGCTGACCGTGGCTCGCCTGGGCCGGTTCAACGCGGTGGCGGAGACACTGGGCACAACGCACACCACCATTTCCCGGCGGATCCTGGCCCTGGACAAGCAGCTCGGCGGGCGCACGCTGGAGCGCAGCCCGCACGGCTGGGAGCTGACGCAGCTCGGCGCCTCCGCCGTGGAGGCGGCGGAGGCCATCGAGAACACGCTCGGGTCACTCTCCGGCCTGATCAGCCAGAACCAGAGCGCACTGTCCGGGCTGGTGCGCGTGGCGACGACGGACGGCGTCGGAGCAGTGTTCGTCACCCCCGCGCTGGTCCGGCTGCAGCGGCAGAACCCGCAGCTGAATATCGAGATGTTGAGCGCCACCCGGAAGGTCAGCCAGAACAGGTCCGGTGTTGACCTGGAGATCGTGGTGGGCAGGACCGACGTCAGCAACGCCCAGACCATCTTCCTGAGCAATTACTACCTGCGCCTCTACGCCAGCCGCGGCTACGCCGCGGAGCACGGAGTGCCGGAAACGCTCGACGACGTCGGGCAGCACGGCTTTGTCTCTTACGTCGAGTCCGCGCTCCAGGTGGCGGAGCTGGGGCACCGCTGGTCCTCGCAGCTGCCCATGCCCACCTCAAGCTTCCAGGCCACGAGCGTGTTCGCCCAGGTGGAGGCCGTGCGGCAGGGAGCCGGTATTGGGCTGCTGCCGAACTTCATGGTGGCCGGCCAGGCGGACTTCGTGCCGGTGCTCGCTAACGACTTCGAACGCCAGCTCCCCATCTGGGCCGTCGCCCGTCCGGAGTCCCTCCGCTCGGCACCGGTGCAGGCCGTCATCGCCGCCCTGAAGGAAGAAGTGAAGGACCGGGCGGCGCTGCTGGCAGGCTGAAACCCCTCTTGCGCGGGCCGGCGGCGGGCTCCGTCAGTGCCGTCAGGCCTGGAACAGCCGCCTGACCACCTGCCCGGACGCCAGCGCATCCAGTCCCTCGTTGATCTCGGCGAGGGGCCTGGTGTCCGTGTGCAGCAGCCCAACCGGCAGCTTGCCCTCCCGCCAGTAGCCCAGGTACAGCGGGATATCCCGCCCGGGAACGGCGTCACCCATGTAGGAACCCAGCAGGCGCTTGCCGGCTCCGGCAAACTGCAGCGCGGGCACCGTCAGCTCGGCGGAGGGATGGGGCAGGCCCACCGAAACCACCGCACCGCCCCGGGTCACGTGCCCGAGGCAGGCGGCAATCACGCCGGCCGATCCGACCGCTTCGATGGCGACGTCGACGCCGTCACCCGCCGCCTCGGCAATCAGGCGGGCAGCGTCGTCGGGCGTCCCCACCGCGGTGGCACCGCAGTCGATGGCAAGCTGGTGCTTGCCGGGGTTGGGATCGATGGCGATCACACTGCCGGCCCCGGCGAGTGCGGCGGCCATGACCGCGGAGAGGCCCACCGCCCCCAGCCCGAAAACAGCCACCGACTGGCCGGCCGTGACGGCGGCCGTGTTGAGCACGGCTCCCATGCCGGTGAGCACGGCGCAACCGAACATGGCCGCCACAGTGTCCGGGACGTCGTCGTCAATCACCACCACCGACTCCCTGGCCACGACGGCGTAATCGGCGAACGCCGAGACGCCCAGGTGGTGGTTGATCCGCTCCCCCGCGGGCGTCCGCAGCAGCGCCTCACCGTGCAGCAGGTCGCCGGAGCCGTTGACCTCGGCCGCCCGGTGGCAGAGGGCAGGACGCCCGGACCGGCAGGCGCGGCAGTCCCCGCAGCTCGGCACGAAAACCAGCACCACGTGGTCGCCGGGCGAGACGCCGGAGACGCCGTCGCCCACGGACACAACACGCCCCACCGCCTCGTGGCCCAGTGCCATGGGAAGTGGCCGCACCCGGGAACCGTCCACCACCGACAGGTCCGAATGGCACAGGCTGGAATACGTGATGGCCACGCCCAGCTCGCCGGCCCGGGGCTCGGGACGCTCCAGCTCCTGGACCACCAGTGGCCGGGCACTTGCATAGCTGGGCTTCTGCCCGGCACCGCCGGCCGCGCCATCGGCGCTCGGGGCTGTGCCTGTTTTGGGGACGGTGTCTGATTTGGGGACGGTGGAGTAGAGGACTGCTGCTTTCATGGAAATCCTTGGTGTCAGTGAACGGGCAACTGCCCGGTCCCGCGTGCGCAGCGGGCCGGGCAATTGCTGTTATTGGCAGGTGCAGGGTCGGCGCCTGGCGGTGGCGGGGCCTACTTCTTGCCGGCGGCCAGCAGGTCCGCGGTGCCCTTGGCGTCCGCAGCATCCACGTCGTGCAGCGAGATCCCGCGGGTTTCCTTCAGGAAGAACACCGCGACGGCTGTGACAGCGCAGGCGATCAGGAGGTAGATGGCCACCGGAACGGAGGACTTGTAGGTGCCCAGGAGCGAGGCGGCGATGATCGGGGCCAGCGAGCCGGCGACGATGGAGGTCACCTGGTAGCCCAGCGAGACGCCGGAGTAGCGCATCCGGGTGGGGAACATTTCCGCCATGATCGCGGGCTGGCCTGCGTACATGAGGGCGTGGAACAGCAGGCCGATCATGATGGAGGCCAGGATGATGATGTCGTTCTTGGTATCCATCATGGGGAAGGCGAAGAAGCCCCAGGTGGCACCGAGGATTGCGCCGGCCATGTAGACGGGCTTGCGGCCGAAGCGGTCGGACATCTTGCCCACCAGCGGAACAGCAACGAAGTGCACGGCGTGGGCGAACAGCAGGAGCATCAGGATGCGGGTCGTGTCGGCCTGGACCACCGTCTTCAGGTAGGTGATGGAGAACGTCACCACAAGGTAGTAGAGGATGTTCTCGGCAAAGCGCAGGCCCATGGCAGTGAAAACGCCGCGCGGGTAGCGCTTGAACACCTCGGCAACGCCGTAGCCCTTGTGCCCGGCCTCGACCTCTTTGCGGGCCTCGAGGAAGATCGGGGCGTCGTTGACCTTGGTGCGGATGTAGTAGCCGATCAGGACGATGACGGCGGAGAGCCAGAACGCGACGCGCCAGCCCCAGCCGAGGAAGGCTTCCTGGGTGAGCGTGGAGGACAGGATGAACAGCACGGCCGTGGCGAGCAGGTTGCCCATCGGAACGGCGGACTGCGGCCAGCTGGCCCAGAATCCGCGGGACTTGCTGGGGCTGTGCTCTGCCACGAGGAGAACTGCGCCGCCCCATTCACCGCCGACGGCAAAACCCTGGGCAAACCGCAGGAACACCAGCAGCGCCGGGGCCCAGTAGCCGATCTGCTGGAACGTCGGCAAGCAACCCATCAGGAAGGTGGACACGCCCACCAGGATGATGCTCAGCTGCAGCAACTGCTTGCGGCCGAATTTGTCGCCGAAGTGGCCGAAGACGATGCCGCCGATGGGGCGGGCAACGAACCCGACGGCGTAGGTCAGGAACGCGGCGATGATGCCGTCCAGCTCAGTGCCGGCGTTGGGGAAGAAGGTCTTGCCAAAGACCAGGGTGGCGGCAGATGCGTAGAGGAAGAACTCGTACCACTCCACGACGGTGCCGGCCATTGAGGCCGTAACCACCTTCTTGAGGCCTGAGGCCTTTACGTCGGTTTCCTCTGCGCGCCTGACGGCGGAGCTTTCCGTACTCATTGCGAACTCCTTCGGCGTCGTCGTCGACACCACGGGGACCAGTCGATGGCGGTCGGGTGTGATGCGCACCACGAACGCCGGATTCAACGAGTATGGTCTGCCTGCGACGCAAGCTCAACGCCAAATAGTGCAGGGCGCATCTGCATAAATGCACACGCACAGGCGCATCACAGCCGCCGGTCGGCCATATCCGGCCGGGCCACCCTGTCCGGAGTCAGTTCAGGAAGTGGGCCCTGAGCTGGGCGTTCAGCTGGCCGATCTCCGTGAGGAAGCCGTCATGGCCGATCGGCGAATCGATCATGTGCACCTCCACGTTCCCGGGGAGCGCCTCGGCAAGTTCCAGCGACTGGGCGGGAAAGTACAGCCGGTCTGTCTCCACGGCCGCCACGAAGAAGTCGGCGGTGGCCCGCGACAGGGCCTCCTCCAGCGTCCCCCGCCCCCGGGTGACGTCATGGCTCATGAGCGCTTCCGTCAGGGCGATGTAGCTGTTGGCGTCGAAGCGCCGGACCAGCTTGTTGCCCTGGTGGTCCAGGTAGCTCTCCACCTGGTAGCGGCCGCGTCCTCCCAGGGCCTCCGCCTGCAGCGGCTCCTCAGCCGCCTGGGCGTTCCTGCCGAAGCGGAAATCGAGCTCGTAGGCGGAGCGGTAGGTGATGTGGGCGATCCGCCGGGCGAGTGCCAGGCCCTCCGCGGGTTCCGCACCGCCGTAGTAGTCTCCGCCGTTGAAGTGGCGGTCCTGGCGGATGGCAAGTGTCTGGGCCTGGGCGAAGGCGATCTGCTCGGCCGTGCTCCTGGCCCCGACGGCGATGACACCGCAGCGGCGAACCCGCTCCGGGAAAGTGACGGCCCATTCCAGGGCGCGCGCCCCGCCCATGGATCCGCCCACCACGGCGTGCCAGCTGCCGATCCCGAGCTGGTCAGCGAGCCTGGCCTCGGCAACGGTGGAGTCCCGGAGCGTCACCAGCGGAAAACGCGAGCCCCAGGGCTTGCCGTCCGGGGCGGGCGACGACGGCCCGGTGGACCCGTAGCAGCCGCCCAGGATGTTGATGGAAATGACGAAGAACTTGTTGGTGTCCGCAGGCGCGCCAGGACCGGCGAGCTGTTCCCACCAGCCTTCCTCGTCCCCGGCGCCGCGCGTCACGTGCGTGCTGCCGGTCAGGGCGTGCTGGACGAGGATCGCATTGGAGCCGTCCTCGTTGAGCGTTCCCCAGGTTTCATAGGCGAGGGTCACATCCGGCAGGAAGCCTCCGGCTTCCAGTTCCAGGCTGCCGATGTTGCGGTACTGGACAGTGCCATCCAGGGCAGAGCCTTCAGGGGCCGTGCCGGCCGGAGCGTCGGTGTGGCTGACAGAAATCGTCACAGGTAAACCTCTTCTACGCGCTTGCCCGCCGTCAGCAGACCGGCAGGCCAGGTCTTCACCCGGGGCACCCCACCGCGGAAGGAGGGTTGCCGGCCAGCAAGCCGGGGCTGTCGCTGGCACTCATGACCTGTTGCCAGTGTACGAAACAGGCGCACGCCTGCGCGAAGAATGTGACGGCTGTGTGACTCCCCGCCCCTCGCCGGCGGGAGATGGGGCGGGAATCACAGGGCCAGCCAGGTCCGTCAGGCGCCTTTCGCGGCGCGGAACCCGGCGTCGAGATCGGCAAGGATGTCGTCAATGTGCTCCAGGCCTACCGACAGCCTGACCAGCCCCGGGGCGACCCCGGCCACGTCCTGCTGTTCCGGGGTCAGCTGGCTGTGCGTGGTCGACGCCGGATGGATGACAAGGGAGCGGACGTCACCAATGTTCGCCACGTGGGAGTGCAGTTCCAGTGCATTAACGAAGCGCTTGCCGGCCTCGGCGCCGCCGGCCACGGTAAAGGCCACCACCGCGCCGGTGCCTTTGGGCCCGTATTTCAGGCCGCGCTCATACCAGGGGCTGGACGGCAGGCCGGCGTAGGCCACGGACTCCACATCGTCCCGGGCTTCCAGCCAGCTCGCCACCGCCACCGCGTTGGCCACGTGGCGCTCCACGCGCAGGCTCAGAGTTTCCAGGCCCTGGGCGATGAGGAAGGCATTGAACGGGGACACCGCCGAGCCCAGGTCGCGGAGCAGCTGGACCCTCGCCTTGAGGATGTAGGACAGGTTGGCGCCCAGCGCACCGGCCGCGCCGAGATCACGGGCGTAGACGAGCCCGTTGTACGTGGGGTCCGGGGCGTTGAAGCCCGGGAACCGATGCGGATCCTTGCCGAAGTCGAAGTTTCCCGAATCCACGATGACGCCGGCTATGGCGGCGCCGTGCCCGCCCAGGTACTTGGTGGCCGAGTGCACCACGATGTCCGCGCCCCATTCAAGCGGCCTGATGAGGTAGGGGGTGGAGAGGGTGTTGTCCACGATGAGCGGCACGCCGGCCTCATGCGCAGCCCGGGAGACGCCTTCGATGTCCAGGACGTCCTGCCGGGGGTTGGACACCACCTCGGCGAAGAACAGCTTGGTGTTCGGCTGCACGGCATCGCGCCACTGCTGCAGGTCATCGGGATCGGCAACGAACGTGACGGAAACGCCGAATTTCTTCAGCGTGTGCGCGAGCAGGTTGTAGGTGCCGCCGTAGAGGCTTGGACTGGCCACCACATGGTCGCCGGCCTCGGCGATGTTGAGGATGGCATAGGTTTCTGCGGCCTGGCCCGAGCTCAGGAGCAGCGCGGCGAGCCCGCCCTCCAGGCTGGCGATCCGCTGTTCGACGGCGTCCTGGGTGGGGTTGCCGATCCGGGTATAGATGGGCGCGATCTCCGCGAGCGCGAAGCGGTCGGCTGCGCTTTCGGCGCTGGGGAAGACAAACGAGGTCGTCTGGTAGATCGGCAGCGACCGGGCGCCGGTGGCGCCGTCCGGCACCTGGCCGGCGTGGATCTGGCGGGTTTCGAATGACCATGCGTTGGACATGCAGGCTCCTGAGGCTAAAGGGGCGTGTGCTGTCCCGGCACAGGCCCGCGCTTGCCGCCCGGCGGACGCCGCGCGGCCAGGTCTTCACCCGGGGCACCCCGCCGCGGCGGAGGGTTGCCGGCCAGCGGGCCGGGGCCTTTTTCGCTGGCACTCATGACCTGCGATCAGTGTAGGAACAGCCCTACTTCGCGCACAGCTTTGTGAAGAATTTCGTCAAAAGCTGGACATTTCGTTAAGTTAGGGCACCCTAAGCTGAGAGCCCCGTCACAAAGTGCCAAGATGAGGGCATGCGCATGGATCACGTCTCTTACGCCTGTGAACACGATGGCCTCGCGGCCACCACCGAACGTATCTCCTCCGCCCTCGGCGTCGAAGCCGTAAAGGGCGGAGTGCACCCCCGGTTTGGAACCCGGAACATGATCATTCCGCTGGCCGGCCACAAGTACCTTGAGGTCGTTGAGGTCCTGGACCACCCGGCGTCGGACAAGGCGCCCTTCGGCCAGGCCGTCCGGGCCCGGTCCGCAGCGGGCGGCGGCTGGATGGGCTGGTGCGTCGAAGTTGACGACCTCGCCCCGTTCGAGGAACGCCTCGGCCGCTCCGCGGTCAACGGCAACCGCAAGTTCCCCGACGGCCGCGAACTTATCTGGAAGCAGATCGGCATCCTGGGGCTCATCGCCGACCCCCAGGTTCCGTACATGCTGAAGTGGGAAGGCGATCCGGGCCTGCACCCGTCCAACGCCTATGACAGCAATGTGAAGATGTCCAGCCTCACGATTGCGGGCTCTGCCGAGCGCGTGACCGAATGGCTCGGCGAGCCCGTGGAACGGCCGCTGGAGGACGTCGCCGTGAACTGGGTGGCACCGCACGGTACGCCGGGCATCCTCTCCGTCACGTTCGAAACCGCAGCGGGCGCCGTCACCATCTGACGCGCTTCCTGCCCTTCTCTTCGGCCGCCATCAGCGGGTGCCAACGACGCCACCCGCCGATGGCGGCCGAATCATTTTTAAGGGCTGAGTGCTAGCCGAGTCCGACGGCCTTGCCGAACAGGCTGAACCCGACGAAGGCCACGATGTCCAATAGCGCGTGCGCGATGACGAGCGGCATGACCCTTCGGGTCCTGGTGTAGACCCAGGCGAAGACCACGCCCATAATGGCGTTTCCGATGAACGGCCCGAACCCCTGGTACAGGTGGTAGCTGCCACGGAGCATCGAGGAGACAAAGATGGCCACGGGCATGGACCAGCCGAACTTGCCGAACCTGTCCAGCAGGTAGCCCACCACAATGACTTCCTCCACGATCGCGTGGCGGACGGCGGACAGGATCAGCACCGGCACGGTCCACCAGTAGGCGTCCAGGCCGCTGGGGATGATCGCGGTCGTGATGCCCAATGCACGTCCGGCGGCGTAAAGGCCCAGCGAGGGAACTCCGATCAGGGCGGCCAGCCCGAACCCCTGCAGCAGGTCTTTTCCGGGCCGGGCAAAGTTGAAGCCCAGCTTCCGGAAGGCGGAGCCGGCGTCCTGCCCGAGCCCGGCCTTCGCCTGGCGCTGGTCGGTCAGGAAGTAGATCACCAGCAGGACCGGCACCAGGGCGAAGATGATGTCCAGCAGCTGGTAGGTCAGGTCGAAGTATTCACGGGCGCTCTGCGATCTGTTGAGCGTGGACGTCCCCTGCGCCAGCGGCGCCTGGGTCATCTTGTCCAGCAGCTGCACCACCGAGTAGACGGCGGACTGTCCCAGCGAGAGGCCAAGGACAATCCAGACTTCGAACCGCAGCCGGCGGCGGGAAGGAACCAACATATTCCTATCTTGCCTGCACCGGCTGGTACTTTCCTGTCAGCCCTCCCCTGCCTGCCGCCGTCGGACGTTCCCGCGCGGCCCGTCGGTACCGGTCCGGCTGCACAGTGATCCCGTGCGGGCCAGTGACCCTATGCTGGGGAGCTATGAGCGCTCCCGGGAAAATCATCATGATCCGGCACGGCCAGTCGGCCGCCAACGCGGACACCTCCATCTACAACAGGGTGCCCGATTACCGCATTCCGCTGACGGAGCTTGGGCTGGAGCAGGCGAGGGCCGCCGGGGAACGCGTCCGCCGCGAGCTGGACGGCAGGCAGGTGAGCGTCTATGTGTCACCGTACCTGCGCGCCTACCAGACCCTTGAGGCGCTGAATCTGGGTTCCCTGACGGAACGGGTGATCGAGGAACCGCGGCTGCGCGAACAGGACTGGGCCAACTTCCAGATCTCCGGGGACATCGAGGACCAGAAGGAGCTCCGCAACGCCTATGGCCATTTCTTCTACCGCTTCCGTGACGGCGAGTCCGGTTCCGACGTCTACGACCGGATCTCGTCCTTCATGGAGACCCTGTACCGGCACTGGTCCAAGCCCGGCTACTCCCCCAACACCCTGCTGGTCACGCACGGGCTGACCATGCGCCTGTTCTGCATGCGCTGGTTCCACTGGTCCGTGGAGTATTTCGAGTCGCTGAACAACCCGGAAAACGCGGAGATTCGCATGCTGGTACGCAACAGTGCGGGCAAGTATGAGCTCGATACCCCCTTCACCCAATGGGTGGACCGGAGGGTTGACGAGACAGTGCTGGACGCCCCGCCGGTGATCTTCTGAAGCTGCCGGGCTAGCTGCCGGCGACGATCACTTCAGTGCCGCGCGCCTCGAACGCGGCCTTGTCCGCCGGGGAGATGCCGGAGTCGGTAATGAGCCGGGTGAAGTTGTAGCCGTCCATGGTGGCGAACGCCCGGCGGCCCACCTTGGAGGAGTCCGCGATCACGTAGGAGACGCTGGCACGGCTGGCCAGCAGGGCGTTGACTGTGGCCTCGGCCTCGCCGGTGTTGGTGGGACCCACCTCGGCGTCCACGCCGTTGACCCCGATGAAGGCGATGTCCAGCACCACCTTCTGCATGATGATGTCCGTGTACGGGCCAACGAGTTCATAGGACCGCGTGTTGAGGATGCCGCCGGTCACCATCACCTTGATGTTGGGCCGGACGGCAAGCTGGGAGGCGATGTTGATGGCATTGGTCACCACCGTGAGGGTGGGCTGGTTCGACGGCGAGTTGAGGTCTTCGCGGGTGGCCAGGATCTGCGCCAGGGCGGTGCTCGTGGTGCCGCCGCACAGCCCGATGACCATGCCCGGGGCGATGAGCGCCGAGGCGGCGAGGGCGATCTCCTGCTTTGCCACGGCGTGGTCGTCCCGGTTGTACCTGCCGGGAAGGTCGTAGGCCAGCGCGCCGGTGGTGGCGCCGCCGCGGGTGCGGGTCAGCAGCCGTCGTTTGGCCAGGCTGTCCAGGTCACGGCGGGCCGTTGCCGGCGAGACGCCCAGCCGGGTGACGATCTCCTCCACTTCCACCTGGCCGGCTTCGGCAAGGAGATCGAGGATGGCCGTCAGTCGGTCGGTGCGGGTCATGCGTGGCCTTTCACATTCAAAAACCGTCACAAGAAATGACGTTTCCTGATTGTATCAGACCTCTTATGATCATTTTCCGTCACCCTGGATTCGAGGGGCCGGCTTCCGAACGCCCCGGCTGACACTACCGTGCCCGCGCACCTGCGCGCCAAACGGCGTGGGTGAGCGGCATGCCGGGCCGGTAGGCGAGGTGCGTGGCGGAGGGGGCATTGAGGATGTGCAGGTCCGCGCGGTGTCCGACGGCGATCGAGCCCACCGCACGTTCGCCGTCGACGTCGTTTCCGGACTCGCGCTGCAGGGCCAGGGCACCGCCGTACGTTGCCGCCCGCACCGCTTCGTGGACGCTCAGGCCCATCTGGAGGACGGCGGTGGTGACGCAAAAGGACATGGAGCTCGTGTAGGACGTGCCCGGATTGCAGTTGGATGCCAGGGCCACAGGGACGCCCGCGTCCAGCAGCTGCCGTCCGGGGGCGAGCGGCTGGCGGGTGGAGAGGTCGCACGCCGGCAGGCAGGTGGCCACAGTTCCCCGGCTGCCGGTTCCGGCGGCGGCGTCCCAGCCGGACCAGCTGCCGGCGAGGCTGGCGGTGTCCTGCTCCGAGAGATAGTTCACGTGGTCGACGCTGGCTGCGCCGAACTCCACCGCGAGGCTGGCACCTGCTCCGTGTCCCAGCTGGTTCCCGTGCACGCGCAGCCCCAGCCCGGCGTCGCGGCAGGCCTGCAGCACGGCACGCGACTGCTCCTCGGAAAAGGCGCCCCGCTCGCAGAAGACGTCGGCCCAGCGGGCGTACGGAAGCACAGCCTCCAGCATCGGGCCGCAGGCGAGCCTGGTGTATTCGTCCGCGTCAATCCCGGCCGGGACCAGATGGGCGCCCAGGTACGTGACCTCGTCCGCCACCGTGGAGGCGATCCGGGCGCTCCTGGCTTCCTGCTCCACGTCCAGGCCGTAGCCGGTTTTCGTCTCCAAGTAGGTGGTGCCCTGGGATACGGCTTCAGCAACGCGGCCCTGGGCCAGCCGGGTGAGGTCGTAGTCGCCGGTGTTGCGGGTGGCGTTCATGGTGACGGCGATGCCGCCGGCACTGTACTCCTCCCCCGCCATCCGGGCCTCGAACTCGGCAGTCCGGTCCCCCGCGAAGATCAGGTGCGTGTGGGAATCAACCCAGCCGGGCAGCACGGCCCGGCCGCCGGCGTCCACGGCGTCATCGGCAGCGGGAGCCGAGGATGCCGGCCCGATCCAGGAGATGCGTTCCCCCTCGATCACCACTGCCGCGTCCTTGAGGACGCGGTGCTCCGGGTCCTGGGTCATCAGTTCGGCAATGTTGGTGATCAGGGTGCTCATGGATCCATTCTTCAGCGCCGGATGGACCAGCGCGTGGCAGCCAGCGCATCCGCCGTCCGGGATACCGGACCGGCGCCTGTGTCGCCTCCGGTCCCGGCTTCGGCTCCCGCCAGGATCAGGGCGGCGGCGAGTTCCGCGATGCCCGAGGACGTCTGGAACCCGTAGCCGCCCTGGCCGGCCAGCCAGAAGAACCCGCGGGCCTCGGCGTCGAAGCCCACCACCGGGACGCCGTCGGCCGCTTCGGTGCGCAGCCCGGTCCACGCGGTACGGACGGTTCCGATCCCCAGCGTCGTCAGGGAATTGAGCCTGGCGATGAGGCGCTCGACATCCCCGGGGCGGGGACGTGCGTCCTCGGCAGCGCTGGGGACGTGTTCCGACGGCGAGATCAGCACGTCGCTGCCTTCCCGGCGGAAGTAGAAGGAATCGTCGGCGGCAGTCACCATGGGGCTGCCATCCGGCAGCGGGTGGTCGACGCCGGCAATCGCCGCCGTGCGGCGGTACGGCTGCAGGCCGATCTTCTCGACGCCGCTGAGCACCGCGAGCTCGTCCGCCCAGGCACCGGCCGCGTTGACCAGCACTCCGGCCGAGAAGCCTTCCTGCCCTGCCCCGATTTCCCAGCCGGACCCGAGCCGCTGGGCGGAATGGACACGGGCGCCGGTGACGATGTCCACGCCGGCAGCCTCGGCGCGCGCCCGGTGCCTTTCCAGCAGCTCCGGAGCATCGCAGCCGAAGGACCCGGTGTCCAGGCCGGCGGCGGAGAAGGCCTCCGGTTTCAGGACCGGGCACAGGCCGAGCGCTTCGTCGTGGCTGATCAGGCGCATCTCGCCGCTCGCCTCGGCCCGCACCGTTTCCTCGTCCCCGATGAGCATGAAACTCCGCGGGGAAAGCACGGGCCGGGACCGTCCGGCGTCGTCTGCGGCGATCAGCTCAAGGGTGCGGACGGTGAGTTCCCTGACCACCGGCGGACCATAGCTGGGGATGAGCTGCCGGGCGGAGCGCGACGACGTGTGGTAGGCGAGCTGCTGCTCCGCCTCCACGAGGGCCACGGAGCATTTGCCGGCCAGCGCGGCGGCGAGGGACAGCCCGGCAATCCCGCCGCCCGCAATGACCACGTCATAGGTTGATGCCATGGGCTCAATCTTTACAGATCGCCGGGCTTTTCAAGCGCAGAGCCTACGCAGTCACCGCGTTCCGGCTCTTGACGAACGCCTGGACACAGGTTTCGACGTCGTCGGCGCTGTGCGCGGCGGACAGCTGGACCCGGATGCGGGCGGCACCGCGCGGCACCACGGGGAAGCTGAAGGCCGTCACGTAGACGCCGTGCTGAAGCATCTGGTCGGCCACCTTCGCGGCCAGGACGGCGTCGCCGAACATGACCGGCACGATCGCGTGTTCGCCGTCGAGCAGCTCGAAGCCTTCCTCCGTCATCCGGCGGCGGAACAGCTCCGCGTTCCGGAACAGCGCGGCCCGCAGCTCACCGGAGTTCTGCACGAGCTCGAGGGCCTTGATGGTGGCCGCCACGATGGCCGGTGCGAGGGAGTTGGAGAACAGGTAGGGGCGCGCCTTCTGCCGGAGCATCGCAATCACCTCGCCGCGGCCGGAGACATAGCCGCCCGAGGCACCGCCCAGCGCCTTGCCGAAGGTGCCCGTGTAGATGTCCACACGGCCGGAAACGCCGGCGTGCTCCGGAGTTCCCGCTCCCGTGGGGCCCATGAATCCGACGGCGTGTGAGTCGTCCACCATGACCAGGGCGTCGTGCTTTTCGGCGAGGTCGCAGATGGCTTCCAGCGGAGCCAGGTAGCCGTCCATGGAGAAGACGCCGTCGGTGACGATGATCTTCCGCCGGGCATCTTTCGCCTCCACGAGCTTCGCCTCCAGGTCCGCCATGTCCTGGTTGGCGTAGCGGAACCGCTGCGCCTTGCAGAGCCGGATGCCGTCGATGATCGAGGCGTGGTTCAGCGCATCGGAGATGATGGCATCCTCCGGCCCGAAGAGCGATTCGAACACACCGCCGTTGGCGTCGAAGCAGCTTGAAAACAGGATGGTGTCCTCGGTGCCCAGGAACCTGGAGACCCTCGCTTCGAGTTCGAGGTGCAGGTCCTGGGTGCCGCAGATGAACCGGACACTGGCCATGCCGAAGCCGCGCTCGTCCATGGCGGACTTGGCCGCCGCGATGATGTCCGGGTGGTCGGCCAGGCCCAGGTAGTTGTTGGCGCAGAAGTTCAGGACGGGCGAGCCGGCCTCGCCGATCTGCCCGGCGGTGATGTGGCTGGCCTGGGCGGAGTCGATATGCCGCTCGGTCTTATAGAGGCCTGCGGTGCGGATGTCGTCCAGCTCGGCGCGGAGCTGGTTCTTGATGGCTGAGTACATGGCGGTTCTCCTCGGCTGGGGACTGTTCGTAAGGGTCTAAGGGCGCGGCGGCCGCGGATCGGGCGGCCGGATCGCTCCGGCCGGGGTGTTGCGGGTCAGATTTCCGACCAGTCGAGCACCACTTTGCCGCCGACGCCAGCCTTCGCGATTTCGAAGCCCTTCTCCCACTGGGCGGCCGGCAGCACGTCGGTGACGACGGCGGAGATGCTGGCGTGCAGCGCCGGGTTGGAGGAGAGCATGGCGCTCATGGCGTACCACGTCTCGTACATCTCGCGGCCGTAGATGCCCTTGAGGGTCAGCATGTGCGTGACCACCTTCCCCCAGTCGATGTCGATGGACTGGCTGGGCAGCCCCAGCATGGCGATGCGCCCGCCGTGGTTCATGTTGTCGATCATCTCCGGCAGCGCCGTCGGATGGCCGGATATCTCGAGTCCGATGTCGAACCCTTCGCGCATGCCCAGCGCCTGCTGCGCTTCCCGGACCCGCGTTTTGGAGACGTCGATGGCGAGGTCGACGCCGAGCTGCCGGGCAAGCTCCAGCCGGGGCGCCGAGACGTCGGTGATGGCGATCTTGCGCGCGCCTGCGTGCCGGGCCACGGCGATGGCCATGAGGCCGATCGGCCCGGCGCCGGTGATGAGCACGTCCTCGCCCACGAGCGGGAAGCTCAGGGCTGTGTGCACGGCATTGCCGAAGGGATCGAAGATGGCGCCGAGCTCCGGCGTGACGGACGGGTCCTGGTGCACCCAGACGTTCGTCTCCGGGATGACCACGTATTCCGCGAACGCACCGTCCCGCTGCACCCCGACGCTGACGGTGTGGATGCACATCTGGCGGCGGCCGGCGCGGCAGTTGCGGCAGATGCCGCAGACGATGTGACCCTCGCCGGAAACGCGGTCGCCCACCTTGACGTACCGCACGTCCTCGCCGGTGGCCACAACCTCGCCGTAGAACTCGTGGCCGGGGATCAGCGGAGTCTCGATTATGCCCTGCGCCCAGGCGTCCCAGGACTGGATGTGCAGGTCGGTGCCGCAGATGCCGGTGGTGAGCACGCGGATCTTGACCTCGCCGGATCCGGCCTCGGGTTCTGGGCGGTCTGTCAGTTCAAACCCGGCGTGTGCGCCGGCCTTGTAGAGGGCCTTCATTGGCTTCCTTACGTTCGGCATGCGGTGGCATGCGGGGAGTCTTCCTTCATTAGAGCCACCATCGACCCGTTAGCACAAGGGGATTTTTCTCAATCGACGATTAAGGGAACACTAAGGAATAGGATGGGCGCATGGAGATCCACCAGCTCGAAATGCTGCGGGAGCTTGGCGCGCTCGGGAGTGTCAAGGCCGTAGCCGACACCCTCCTCGTCACCCCCTCGGCGGTGTCCCAGCAGCTCGCCCAGCTGCAGAAAAGCGTTGAGGTGCCGCTGACCCGCAAGGAGGGCCGGAACCTGGTCCTCACCGAAGCCGGACAGGTGCTCGCCGACGCGGGGGCCGCCGTCGTAAGCGCCATGGCCGACGCGCGGATGGCGATCGGCGCGTACCACGGATCCACGGTGGCACCGGTCACGGTCAGCGGCTTCCACAGTGCGGGGCAGGCGCTGTTTGCGCCGCTGGCCAGGCTGCTGGACGGGCCGGACAAGCCGAAGGTGCTGCTTTCCGACGAGGACGTGGCGCAGCAGGATTTTCCCGCGCTGACGGCACGGTACGACCTCGTCCTGGCGCACCGGATGGACCACAGCCCCAAGTGGCCGGAGGAACGGGTGGCGGTGATACCGCTGGCCCACGAGCCGCTGGATGTTGCGCTACCGGCCGGGCACCGCCTGGCCGCCCAGGCGGCCCTGACGGCGTCCGACGTCGTGGGCGAACCGTGGGTGACCAGCCGCGCCGGCTACTCCCCCGCCGACGTGCTGTCCGCCGTCGCCGCGGTATCCAGCCGGGAGCTGAACATCGTGCACCGGATCAATGACTACTCAACGGTGGCGGCCCTGGTGGCCTCCGGCAGCGTGATCGGCCTGCTGCCGCGGCACACGGCACAGCCCGTGCTTAACGCGGACATCGTGCTGCGGCCGCTGCGGGGCATCAGCACGCGGCGGCGGATCGACATCCTGGCGCGGCCGGAAAACCTCAAGCGCGCGTCGGTCCAGGTGGTGTGCGAGGCGCTGCAGGACATCATGGCCCGGCTCAGCCACAGTTAAACCCAACTGGGTCGCAGTTGTTGCCGTTATGAACCCTCAAAACGACATTAACTGCGACCCAGTTGGGTTAAAAACCGCTAGACGGTGACGCCGAGCTTCTCCAGGATCAGCTCGCGCACGCGGCCGGCGTCGGCCTGGCCGCGGGTGGCCTTCATGACGCCGCCGACGATGGCGCCGATGGCCTGCACCTTGCCGCCGCGGATCTTGTCCGCGACGTCCGGCTGGGCGGCCAGGGCAGCATCGATGGCTTCAAGGAGCGGGCCGTCGTCGGACACCACGGCCAGGCCGCGCTTCTCGACCACCTCGGCCGGGGTGCCTTCACCGGCGAGCACGCCGTCCAGCACCGCGGAGGCCATCTTGTTGTTGATCTTGCCGGCTTCCACCATCCTGCTCAGCTCAACGATGGTGGCGGGCTCGATGCCCAGCTGGCCGGGGTCGACGTCGGCGTTCTTGGCGCGGCCCACGATCTCGCCCATCCACCACTTGCGGGCCACGGAGGCCGTGGCGCCGGCGGCGATGGTTTCCTCGATCTCGTCCAGCACGCCGGCATTGACGACGTCACGGAACTCCAGGTCCGAGTAGCCCCAGTCCTGCTTGAGCCGCTTGCGGCGTTCAGCCGGCGGCTCAGGCAGGGTGGCGCGGAGCTCTTCCACCCATTCCCGGGAGGGAACCACGGGAACCAGGTCCGGCTCCGGGAAGTAGCGGTAATCGTCGGCGTCGGACTTTTCCCGGCCCGACGTCGTCGTGCGCGTGTCCTCGTGCCAGTGGCGGGTTTCCTGGATGACCGGCTCGCCGGACTCCAGGACGGCGGCGTGGCGCTGGATCTCGTAGCGGACGGCGTGTTCGACGGCGCGCAGCGAGTTCACGTTCTTCGTCTCGGAGCGGATGCCGAAGCGTTCGCGGCCGTGCGGGCGCAGCGAGACGTTGGCGTCGCAGCGGACGTTGCCGCGCTCCATCCGGGCGTCCGAGACGCCAAGGTTCTTCACGATTTCCCGCACGGCGGCGACGTAGGCCTTGGCGAGCTCGGGGGCGCGGGAACCGGCACCCTCGATCGGCTTGGTGACGATCTCCACGAGCGGGACGCCGGCACGGTTGTAGTCCACGAGCGAGTATTCGGCGCCCTGGATGCGTCCGGCGGAACCGCCCAGGTGGGTCAGCTTGCCGGCGTCCTCCTCCATGTGGGCGCGCTCGATCTCGACCCGGAACACGGTGCCGTCCTCGAGTTCGATGTCCAGGTAGCCGTCATAGGCGATCGGCTCGTCGTACTGGGACGTCTGGAAGTTCTTCGGGGTGTCCGGGTAGAAGTAGTTCTTCCGGGCGAAGCGGCAGGATTCGGCGATCTTGCAGTTCAGCGCCAGGCCGATCTTGATGGATGACTCCACCGCGGTCTTGTTCACCACCGGCAGGACGCCGGGCATGCCCAGGTCCACCTCGTTGACGTTCGTGTTGGGCTCGTCGCCGAACACGTTGGGCGCCGAGGAGAACATCTTGGTCTTCGTGTTGAGTTCAACGTGGACCTCGAACCCCAGGACGGGGTCGTACTTCTCCATGGCTTCTTCAAAGCTCAGAATCGCGTCAGACATCAGTGTGAACCTCCGTGGCTCGGGACGGCGCCAACAGTTGCGGCGAGGTCGGGCGCCTTGTCCAGCAGCGGACCGCCCCACTTCGCTTCCAGCAGGGATTCCAGGACGGCACCCACGCGGTAGAGCCGGGCATCCTCGCGGGCCGGGGCCAGCAGCTGGATGCCGACTGGCAGTCCGTCCTCGTCGGCCAGGCCGCCGGGCAGCGACAGCCCGGGGACACCGGCCATGTTGGCGGGGATGGTGGCGACGTCGTTCAGGTACATCGCCAGCGGGTCGTCGAGCTTCTCGCCCAGCTTGAACGCCGTGGTGGGCGCCGTGGGGGAAATCAGGACGTCGGCCTGGGCGAACGCGGCGTCGAAGTCGCGCTGGATGAGCGTGCGGACCTTCTGCGCGGAACCGTAATAGGCGTCATAGTAGCCGGCGGACAGCGCGTACGTGCCCAGGATGATGCGGCGCTTCACCTCGTCACCGAACCCGGCGGCGCGGGTGGCGCCCATGACGCGCTCGATGGTCATCGGCGGCTCTTCGGGCAGGACCCGCAGGCCGTACCGGACGCCGTCGAACTTGGCCAGGTTGGAGGAGGCCTCGGACGGCATGATCAGGTAGTAGGCGCCCAGCGCGTACTGGAAGTTGGGGCAGGACACCTCAACGATTTCCGCGCCCGCTTCCTTGAGCAGCTCAAGGGATTCGTTGAAGCGGTTCTCGACGCCGGCCTGGTAGCCCTCGCCGTGGAGCTCCTTGATGATGCCGATCTTCATGCCCTCCACGTTGCCGAGCCGGGCCGCGGCCACGAGGTCGCCCAGCGGGTCCGGCAGCGAGGTGGAGTCGTGCGGGTCGTGGCCGCCGATGACCTGCTGCAGGAGGGCGGAATCCAGGACAGTACGGGAGACGGGGCCGATCTGGTCCAGCGAGGATGCCATGGCGATGGCGCCGTAGCGGGACACGCCGCCGTAGGTGGGCTTGACGCCCACGGTGCCGGTGACGGCTCCTGGCTGGCGGATGGATCCGCCGGTGTCCGTGCCCAGAGCCAGCGGAGCTTCGAAGGCGGCGACGGCGGCTGCCGACCCGCCGCCCGAACCGCCGGGGATGCGGTCCAGGTCCCACGGGTTGCGGGTGGGTCCGAAGGCGGAGTGCTCGGTGGAGGAGCCCATGGCGAACTCGTCCAGGTTGGTCTTGCCCAGGATCGGCATCTTGGCGGCGCGCAGCTTCTTGACGACGGTGGCGTCGTACGGGCTGTGCCAGCCTTCGAGGATTTTGGAACCGGCCGTGGTGGGCTGGCCGATCGTGACGATGAGGTCCTTGACGGCGATCGGAACGCCGGCGAGCTCGTGCAGCTCCTCGGCGGCCTGCCCGCCGGCGGCGCGGATGGCGTCCACCTCGGCGGCGACGGCAAGTGCTTCCTCGGCGTTGACGTGCAGGAACGCGTTGACGCCGCGCTCTCCCCCGTCGACGGCGGCGATGCGGTCAAGGTGTGCCTGGACGACCTCGACGGCAGTGACTTCGCGGGCCGCGAGCTTGGCGGCCAGCTGGGCTGCGGAGAGCCGGATGAGTTCCGTGCTGTTGGTTTCAGTCATGTTCTAGTCCTCATCCAGGATTGCCGGGACCTTGAAGCGGTCTGCGTCCGAGTCCGGAGCGCCGGAGAGTGCCTGCTCGGCGGTGAAGGTGTGCCCCACCACGTCCTCGCGGAACACGTTGCTCAACGGAATCGGGTGCGAAGTGGCCGGAACGCCGTCCCCTGCGGCCTCGCTCACGGACTTTACCGCGTCTACGATGACGGCAAGTTCGCCGGCCATCCTGTCCAGCTCTTCAGCACTCATCTCAATGTGCGCGAGCCGCGCTAGGTGCGCGACGTCGTCACGGTTGATCGCAGCCATGGATCTCCCTGCAAGTTCGGATTGGTTTTCCGAACTAGTCTACTGTGACGTTGCCCTGTCTCTCCGCACTGTGGTTGCCTTCCGGCGCCGAACCGGACATCCTCCGTGTGCTGCTCGTACCTCGCTTTGACGCACACTTCCGGATGCCCGCTTCGGCCCCGATGTGCCAGTCTCACCTTGTGCATCCCCCACGCAAAGAAGAAGCAGAGTGCGGGGATCATTCCGCACTCTGCTTTCCTTTTTGTTTTTTGTCCGGGCCTTCGGGTGGCGAGTCCTTAGTGGATGCCGATTGCTCCTGTCAGCATTCCTACTGCCAGCATGACCAGGGAGACGACGGCGCTGCGCCACAGGACCTTTTTGTGGTGGTCGCCCAGGTCCACCTTGGCGAGGGAGACCAGGAGGAGGATGGCGGGAACCAGCGGGCTTTGCATGTGGAACGGCTGGCCGGTGATGGAGGCACGTGCCATCTCGGCGGCGCTGATGCCGTAATGGGCAGCCGTTTCGCTCAGGACGGGCAGCACGCCGAAGTAGAAGGCGTCGTTGCTCATGAAGAACGTCATCGGGATGCTGAGGACACCGGTGATGACTGCCATGAGCGGACCCATGCTGGACGGGATGATCTGCACCAGCCAGGCGGACATGGCCTCAACCATGCCGGTGCCCTTCAGGACGCCGGTGAGGACTGCGGCGGCCATGACCATGCTGACGACGGCGACGATCGACGGCGCGTGGGCAATGAGCTGGGCGCCCTGGTCCTTGACGTGCGGGAAGTTCACCAGCAGGGCGATGGCGGAACCCACCATGAAGACGTACGGCAGGGGCACGAGGTCGGCGACGAGCATGCCCATGACGGCGACGGTGAGGGCCAGATTGAACCACTGCAGCTTGGGGCGCAGGGTCTTGCGGTTGGGGTCGAGGGCGGTGTCCGCCATGGCGGTGTCGGCATCGTCCACCAGGGTTTCGGTGCGTTCCAGCACGGCAATCGATGAACCGCCGACGGCGGGGCCTCCCGTTGCGGGAACAGGTGCGGAACCGTCACCCGAACCACGCCGGCCCGAACCACCGCGGCCGGTGGAGCCGGCGCGGCCGGCGGCAGCTCCGCCGTCGAACCCTTCAGCCGTTTCCGGCGTTCCCCAGATCTCCGGCTGGGTAGCGCGGAGGCGGTTGCGTTCCTGCAGGCCGAGGATCCAGGCGAAGACGAGGACGACGGCGAGGCCGGCGACCAGGGACGGGATCATGGGAACGAAGACCTCGTTGACATCGATCTTCAGGGCACTGGCGGCGCGGGCAGTGGGGCCGCCCCACGGCACGATGTTCATGGTGCCGTTGGCCAGGCCGGCCACGCAGGTGAGGACCACGGGGCTCATCTTCAGGCGGAGGTAGATCGGCAGCATGGCGGCGGTGGTGAGGATGAAGGTGGTGGAACCGTCGCCGTCGAGGGACACCGCAGCGGCCAGGAGCGCGGTGCCCAGCACAACCTTGGCCGGGTCATTGCCGAGCTTGCGCAGGATGAACCGGACCAGCGGATCGAACAGCCCGACGTCGATCATCAGGCCGAAGTAGATGATGGCGAACATCAGCAGCGCGGCGGTGGAGGTCATCGACTTCATCGAGTCCATGACCATGTCGCCGATGCCGAGGCCGGCGCCTGCGAACAGACCGAATACGGTGGGGACGATGATCAGCGCCAGCACTGGCGTCAACTTCTTCGTCATGATCAGCACCATGAAAACCGCGATCATGGCGAATCCAAGTAATACCAGCACAGCCGGCTCCTTCTTAGTGAACAGCACCACCCCGGTGTGATGCGTACTACAGAGGTTAGAGTGGCCCTGATCACGGCAGTGCCTTTGGCTCAATTGATTGGCATACTGCTTATTGGGAGCATTTTGCGCATTCTGCTCAAACGCCCTGCTGCCAGCCCGGACCCGCCCCGCAGCCCGTCAATCCACAAAGGAGTGCCATCATGAGCCCCGCCGGCAGGCTTCCGCTCAGGTTCTCCACCCAGACACTGCTCCTGCAGCTGGGCGTGGTGCTCCTCGTTGTGCTCCTCAGCGGCGCGGTGCACGCATGGCTGACCTTCGAGCGGTTGGGACGCGAGGCGGAAAACCAGGCGCTGACCCTCGCCCGGACCGTCGCGTCGGACCCGTCGGTCCGTGCCAACGTGCAGGCGATCAGCCGGCAGGCCGGCACTCCCCCGCCCGCGGTACTGAAAGCCGGGCCTCTGATGGCCGTGGCGGAGGGCGCCCGGGCCCGCACCGGCGCCCTGTTCGTTGTGATCACCGATGAGACCGGCCTGCGCCTGGCCCATCCCGACGCCGACCGGCTGGGTGAGCGGGTCAGCACAGACCCGTCCGAGGCGCTGGCGGGGCATGAGGTGACCACCCGCAACACCGGTACGCTGGGCCCCTCCGCGGGAGCCAAGGTTCCGGTGTTCGCCCCCGGCGCCTCGGGTGCGGGCACGGGCCCGGGTGCGGGTTCCGGCTCCGTCGTGGGCGAGGTGAGCGTCGGCTATTCCACCGAGTCCATCGGGCAGAGCCTGGCCCGGGACATCGTGCCGATCGTCCTGACCGCGGCCGGTTCCCTGGCCGCGGGCGTCCTGGCCTCATTCCTGCTCCGGCGCAGGCTGCAGCGGCTCACGCTCGGGCTGGAACCGGAGGAAATCGGAGCACTCGTGCACGACCAGGTGGCGGTCCTGGAAGGCGTGGACGAGGGCGTCATCGGCATCTCCGCAGACGGCCGGATCAGCGTGTTTAACGCCGCGGCCCAGCGGCTCCTGGGCCAGCCCGACCTCTCCGGCCAGCTCTGGCAGGACGCCGCGGTGCCCGCCCAGCTCCTCGCCCTGACCCTGCCCGATGCCCGCGAAGGTGAGGCTGTTGAACTGGT
Organism: Arthrobacter sp. NPDC057388; assembly: GCF_042668165.1. Classification (NCBI taxonomy): domain Bacteria; kingdom Bacillati; phylum Actinomycetota; class Actinomycetes; order Micrococcales; family Micrococcaceae; genus Arthrobacter; species Arthrobacter sp. NPDC057388. The sequence goes on along the minus strand of NZ_JBHVBL010000007.1, from coordinate 118,941 downwards.
GGCCGGGGAGCAGGTCCTGGTGGCAAGCGCCCGCAAGGCGCTGCACCGGAGCGAGGACCTGGGCTGGGTGGTCATGCTCCGTGACCGCACCGAACTGCAGCACCTGACCCGGCAGCTCGACGCCGTGGGAACCATGTCCACCGCGCTGCGCGCACAGCGGCACGAGTTCGCCAACCAACTGCACACCATCGCCGGCTTCATGAGCATCGGCCAGCACCAGCAGGCGCGCGCATACCTTGAACGGCTCGCCGCCACGGGCCCGCTGAAGTTCCCCGTGGACCAGGCCGAATTGCTGCAGGACCCTTACCTGCAGGCCTTCATCGGCGCGAAGGGCGTGGAAGCCGACGAACGGGGGGTATCGTTGCGGATCGGGCCGGAAACCCTGGTGCGCGGCCAGGTGACGGAACCGCAGGATGTCACCACGGTTCTCGGCAACCTCATCGACAATGCGGTGAACGCGGCGGTGGCCGGCACGGCCGCCGATCGCTGGGTTGAGCTTGAGCTGCTGGATGAGCTGGCCGACGGCGGCGGCACCCTGCACGTCGTCGTCGCCGATTCCGGCGATGGATTGCCGGACGGCGGCAATCCGGAGGCGGTGTTCGCCGAAGGGTTTACGACGGCGACCGGCCACCGCGGGCAGGGGCGGGCCGGCGGCGGCCAGGGGCTGGGCCTCGCCCTGGCGCGGCAGCTGGCGCGGCGGCGCGGCGGCGACGTGACTGTCCTTGAAGCGGGAAACAAGGGTGGTCCCGGCGCTGTGTTCATGGCCACCCTGCCGGGCACCACCACGGCGCGCAAAGACTGATGGCCTGCAAAGACTGATGGATCACGGAAAGCTGATGAAGACCGGACGGAAGGACGAGGATGTCTGAGGATTTCAGGGTGCTGATCGTGGATGACGACTTCCACGTCGCCAAGCTCCACGCGACGTATGTGGATTCGGTGGCGGGGTTCCTGGCGCTGCCGCCGGCGGGCTCGGCGTCACTTGCGCTGCAGTCCATCCACAGCCTCCGCCCGGACCTGGTGCTGCTGGACGTGTACCTGCCGGACGCCTCCGGCCTGGACCTGCTGCACCAGCTGGACGTGGACACGATGATCCTCAGCGCGGCGTCAGACGCGGCGTCGCTGCGGACCGCGTTCCGGCGCGGCGCCCTCGGGTACCTGCTGAAGCCGTTCACGGCGGAGTCACTCTCGCAGCAATTGCGCTCCTATGCGCGGTACCGGCGGATCCTCGGCCAGCACGGTGCCCTGGACCAGGAAACGGTCGAGCGGGCAAAGCGGGCGCTCATCCCGGGTGACGTCTCGCCGTCGGCCAAACCCCGCTCGGCAACTGAGGCAGCGGTGCTGGAGTCACTGGTTCCCGGCGAGCAGTACTCGGCGGCCGACGTCGCCGGGCGGGTCGGCGTGTCCCGGGCCACCGCCCAGCGGTACCTGTCCTCGCTCGCGGATGACGGCGCCGTCGAGATCCAGCTCCGCTACGGCACCACCGGCCGCCCCGAACACCGCTACGGCCTCCCGACGCAATAGCCCCCGGACAAGCGCGAACTGGCAGCTAACGCCCTCAAAAAGGGAATTTGAGGTCGTCTGCTGCCAGTTCGCGCGTGGTGGGAGGTGCTAGCTGGCGCTCTTCTGGGCGACGAGCTCGATTTCGACGAGCATTTCCGGGTCGAGGAACGGCAGCACGTGGACCAGCGACAGCGTGGGGCGGATCTCACCGAAGACCTCGCCGTGCGCGCGCCCGGCGTCCTCCCACTTGCTGATGTCCGTAAGGTACAGCTTCGACTGCACGACGTCGGCCAGCGCGAATCCGGCGTCGGCCAGGACGGTCTCCAGCTTCTGCAGGATGAAGCGGGTCTGCTCGTAGAAGTCGCTGCCGACGATGCCGTTTTCGCCGCTGGCGGAGGTGGCGGAGATGTAGAGCGTGTTGTCCACCTGGACCGCGCGGGAGTAGCCGAGCTTCTGTTCCCAGACCGAGCCGGTGCCGAATGTCTTGCGCATGCTGCGCCTTTCACTAAAGGGATTAAAGTCGGCTCCACTCTAGGCGGGGCGGACGTCCAGCCTGAAAACCAACAGCTTTATGTCGGTTCCGGGCACATACCAGTCGCGTTCGGGAACCCGGCGGAAGCCCGTCTTCCGGTACAGGCCGTGGGCGCTCTCCCAGTCGCCGCCTGTTGTCAGCGCCACGGCACGGATGCCGTCCAGGGACCTGGCGTGGGCAATGATCTCCTCCACCATCGCCTTGCCGGCACCGCTGCGCTGCACCGCCGGGTCCACCACCAGCATGCGGAACTCCAGCTCGTCCTGCAGTGCGATATCGGCATACGGCTCGCCCGCGAGCGCCAGGGTCACCGAGCCGACGATCCGGCCGGCACGCTCGGCGACCCACACGGTGGCGCGGCCCGCGCGGGTGTTGACGTCCTGGATCTGCCTCATGTACGGATGCTCAGCGTCCTCGAAGTAGCCGGCTGCCAGATAGGCGTCCCGGGTGATGCGGGCGATGTCCGCATAGTCGGCGGGAACGGCGGGACGGACGGTGATCTGCGGCTGCACCCATCAATGGTAGTGCCGGCCGGGGGATGCACCTCGCGAAACAGCTGTTTCCGTGACTGATCTATCACAGCCCGGGGACGTTGCGGCCCGCTTTCGTATTTTCGGTGTGGAAAAGCCCCGGAACGAACTCCACACCATGTGGAACGCGGGCAAGGTGCCGGCCCGCAGGATCGAGATCATGCGGGCCGGCCGGATTCGAGCACTTCTTCTGGGGGCTTGCCAACCACATCGAGGCCGGCCGCGCCCGTGACCGCCGCTGACGGGCCGGACGGGGCCCGGGCCCCAACCGGCCCGGGCGCGGAAACGCCGTCTAGAGCGGGAACTTGCCGGACATCTCCAGCGTGCCGGCGCAGGTCCAGGCGGACAGCCGTTCCTCGGCGGAGGGACCGCCGTCGAGCGGGCTGGTGAGCCGCGGACGCCGCACCCAGCAGCCCGCTTCCTCTGCCACCAGTGCACCCGCGGCGAAGTCGTGCTCGTTCAGGCCCCGCTCGCCGAAGGCATCGACAGTTCCGTCGGCAACCATGCAGAGATCCAAAGCCGCAGAGCCGAGCCGCCGCACGTCGGCAAAGCCGTCCACGAAGCTTCCCAGCGCAGCGAACTGCTCCGCCCGCACCTGCGGGTCATAGCTGAAGCCGGTGGACAGGATCTGGCCGGTGCGGCCTGGAACCGGACCGGTGAGCTGGACCCGCTTTCCGTCCTGCTCCAGCCAGGCGCCCTGCCCCCTTGACGCGTAGTACACGCGGCCCAGCGCGGGTGCGTGCACGACGCCGGCCAGCCACACGCCGTCGGAATCGGCAACAGCCACGGAGGTGGCGTAGTAGACGATGTCGCGGATGAAGTTGGTGGTGCCGTCGAGCGGGTCGATGGACCAGCGGAGCCCGGTCGGCGTCTCTGGCCGGGTGGTCCCGTGTTCCTCGCCGGTGATCGCGTCGCCCGGGCGGGCGCTGCGGATGGCCGTGCGCACCGCTTCCTCGGCGGCTACATCGAAGGCGGTGACCCAGTCGCCGGCTTCGCCCTTGTTGGTCACCGTCCCTGTGTCCAGGGCGCCGTTGCTGCGTTCGGCGAGAACACCGGCACCGGCGGCCGCGGCGGCCTTGGCCACCGCGAGGAGTCCGTCGAGTTCCTGCGGATCGGTCAGTTGCTGCGTCATTCGGAATCCTCCTGGTCGCGCGGCACGGCAGTTGCCTCGGGATCGTCTGCCTCCGCGTCGGTATCTTCCCCGGCAGGCGCCGGGCCGTTGGCCAGCAGCTCGCGGAACCCGTCCTCGTCCAGCACAGGGACGCCCAGCTGCTCGGCCTTGTCCAGCTTGGTGCCCGCGTTGTCCCCGGCCACAAGGTAGTCGGTTTTCTTCGACACTGACCCCGAGGCCTTGCCGCCCCGGATCAGGATGGCTTCCTTGGCTTCGTCGCGGCTGAAGCCCTCCAGGGTTCCCGTGACCACCACGGTCAGCCCCTCGAGGGTGCGCGGCGTGGATTCGTCCCGTTCATCCTTCATCCGGACCCCGGCGGCAGCCCAGCGGTCGATGATCTCCACGTGCCAGTCCTCGGCGAACCACTCCTTGAGTGCCGCGGCGATGGTGGGGCCGACGCCGTCCACACCCGCGAGCTCTTCCTCGGAAGCCTGCCGGATGGCGTCCATGGTGCCGAAGTGGTTGGCCAGGGCGCGTGATGCCCGCGGTCCGACGTGCCGGATGGACAGCGCCACCAGGACACGCCACAGCGGCTGGGCCTTGGCCTTTTCGAGTTCTTTGAACAGTTTCCCGGTGGTGGCCGTCGGCTTGGAGGGCGTCTTGGCCGTTCCCTTGCTGTAGAAGTACGGCACGAGCTCGAACTCGCCGGTGGGCACCCCCTTGGACCGCTTCTCGCGCCTGATCTTCACCGGTTCAAGGTCCTCCGGCGTCAGGTCGAACAGGGCCGCCTCGCTGAGCAGCGGCGGGACCTCAGGCTCCGCCGGCTGGGTCAGCGCGATCGCGGCCTCCCAGCCGAGGGCCTCAATGTCGAACGCTCCGCGGCCGGCAACATGGAACACCCGCTCGCGGAGCTGGGACGGGCAGGATTTGGCGTTGGGGCAGCGGATGTCCACGTCCCCTTCCTTCCCGGGAGCCAGCGGCGTTCCGCAGGACGGGCATTCAGTAGGCATGACGAAGTCGCGCACGGGCGGGTCCTGCTGGTCCCGGAGCGCCAGCACCGGCCCAACGATCTCGGGGATGACATCGCCGGCTTTCCGGAGCACCACAATGTCGCCGATCTTGACGCCCTTGGCCTTGACCACGTCCTGGTTGTGCAGGGTGGCCATTCCCACGGTGGAACCCGCGACCTTGACCGGTTCCATGATCCCGAACGGCGTGACCCTGCCGGTGCGCCCGACATTCACGGCGATGTCCAGGAGCTTGGTGTGCACTTCCTCCGGCGGGTACTTGTAGGCGACGGCCCAGCGCGGGACACGCGTGGTGTAGCCCAGGGCACGCTGGGTGGCGAAGTCGTCGATCTTCACCACGATGCCGTCGATCTCGTGGAGCAGGCTGTGCCGTTTGTCCCCGTACTTTTCGATGAATTCCAGCACCTCGGCCGGGCTGCCGAGGACCTCAAAGTAGGGGCTGACCGGCAGGCCCCACTCGGCCAGGAGGCGGTAGGTTTCGGACTGGCTGGCGGCCTCGAGGCCTTCGCGGGCACCGATGCCGTGGACGAACATCCGGAGCGGGCGCTTTGCGGTTTCGGCAGGGTCCTTCTGGCGGAGTGAGCCGGCGGCGGCGTTCCGGGGGTTGGCCAAGGGCGCCTTGCCTGCCTCGATCAGGGCCTCGTTAAATTCGGCGAACGCCTTGGACGGGATAAACACCTCGCCGCGGATTTCCATCTCGGCGGGAAAGCCGCTGCCGCTGAGCTGCTGCGGGATCTCCTTGATGGTGAGCACATTGTGGGTGATGTCCTCGCCTGTGGTGCCGTCACCGCGGGTGGCGGCACGGACCAGCTTTCCGTCCCGGTACAGCAGGTTCACGGCGAGGCCGTCGATTTTGAGTTCGGTCAGCCACGCGGCCTGCGGATTACCGGACTTGGCGACACCGGCTTCGGCTTTCGCGATCCAGGCCTGCAGTTCGTCGATGGAGAACACGTCCTCCAGGCTGTACATGCGCTGGAGGTGCTCGACGGCGGCAAACGCCGCCGAGACTTCCCCGCCGACCTCCTGGGTGGGTGAATCATTGGATACAAGCTCCGGATGCAGCGCCTCGAGTTCCTCCAGCCGGCGAAAGAGGGCATCGAACTCGGCGTCGGAGACGAGGGGCTCGTCCTCCTGGTAGTACGCGAAACGGTACTTCCGGACGAGGTCCGCCAGGTTCTCGTACTCATCCCGCACGGACCCGGACGGAACGGCTTCCGGTTCAAGCTGGTCGGTGGCCGCGCTGGTTCCCGCTGCTGCGCTGGCTTCTGCGCCGGTGTCCATGGCTGCGTTATCTGTGGGGCCTGATGATGTGCTCACAGACCTATCTTGCCTTACACATCGGACAATTTGCCGGGGCGGCGGGGCCTACCAGTGGCCTGACATGCGGTTCCGGGTCCACAGCGCGAAGGCCAGGCCGCCCAGGCCCACCAGCAGGACACCGCCCATGACGGCGAACAGGCCGAAGACGCCCATGCCGGAAGTTTTCTCCACGGATACGACGGCAGCGGGGGTGGCTGCCGTCGTCGCGATCGGCTTGGTCCAGCTGGACCCGGACGTCGTTGTGGACGACGTCGGGCCCGGGCTTGAGGCGGCGGAGGTGACGGGGGCCGGCGGGGGTGTTGCCACTACGACCGGTTCGGGGGCCACGCCGCCATTGAACATCGGGGCGTCCGCGGGTGTGAGGGAAGCTGCCGGGGCCGGCCGTGACGGTGCCGGAGCAACGCGGGACGTAGCCGGTGCCGCCGGCGCGGGCTGTACCGGGGCTGGCTGTTCAGGGGCCGGGGCAGGCGCCGGGGCCGTCTCCTTTTCCACCGGCGCCGGGGCTGGCGCCGGAACCGGTGCCGCCGTCGTCGTCGGAGCCGGGGACACGGCCGACGGCGGGGTGCTGGGCAGCGGTGACTCGGAGCACTGCTGCTCCGGCACGCAGGCGGCCAGAGCCGCACCGGCGGCGCCGGACACCGCCGCGAAAGCCAGCGTGGCGGCGGCGAGTCCGGGCAGCAGCGCGCCCCGGAGGCGGGTGATTCTTATCATGAAGTACCTTTGCATCCGCGCAAGACACGCCCGCGCTGGGTTTTATCCCGGGTATCTTCCTACACGCGTATGCGGGGCGCCAAATCGGCTAGTTCCGGCTTTCAGGCGGCAGCGCGATCTGGAGCTTGCGGACCTTGCCCCTCCCCACAAGGTAGCCGCGGCCCGGAATGAAGTCCTTGCCGACCCGGCCGAGTGACGTGCTCAGGAGGCTGTCGCCGTCGATATCGCCCGGATTGATCAGCAATCCCCTCCTGCCCGACTTGAACGGCTGCGCCAGCGACCACGCCGATGACCAGGTGGAAGTTTCGGATTCACCGACCACCCACTGGTCAGCCTTGATGGCCGCGGCCACCAGCCGCTCGATGCCCGACTCGGCCAGGGTGTTGGTGAACTCCGTGAGCCCCTCGATGAAGATCGCCAGCTTGCCCGGATTGGCCGAAGCATGGTCAGTCAGCGCCTCCACGGCTTCCCCGACGTCGTCCGCGCCCACCAGCGAGCGGTCCCAGACCGGCAGGGATGCCACAGCGGACTTCCTGGCGGCAAGGTACACCAGCTCGGTCCCCGGATTGGACCGGCGCAATGCATACGCCATGGTCACGAGCGCCACGGTCCGGCCTGCGCCCGGCGGGCCCGCTACCAGCAGCGGGCCCCTCGCCATGAGGGTGGCCGGCTGCAGGGTGTCGTCGTCCACGCCGATCACGGGGAGGTCCGGCAGCCCGGCGGGCAGGATGTCCAGGTCGATCTGCTCAGGCAGCCGCTCGATCCTCGGAGCCCGTTCCACGCCCTGGCGCAGCATGGCCTCGCTGAGTTTGCGCACCTCGCGCGCCTGCAGGGCCAGATTGGAGTTGCCGCCGAGGACGGAGAGCTGCACCTCGAGGCCGCCCAGCAGCCCGCGCCCGGGAGGCGTGCCCTTGCCCAGGACATCCCTGGGCACATCCATGGTCAGGTAGTCGTCCTCCGCGGACAGCCGGAGCACCAGCCGGCGCTGGATGGAGGCAAGCAGCGACGCCGGGACGGAGTTGGGCCGGTCAGCGGTGACGACGAGGTGGATGCCCAGGGGACGGCCGTCGGTGGCGAGCTGCAGGAAGAGGTCCCACAGGCCGGAGAGCTTGCTGTATTCGTAGGCCTCGCGGAAGGCCGACATGCCGTCCACCAGCACGAAAATCCGCTTTTCATCCGGCATCCCGGCGAGCCTGCGGTATTCCCCGATGGTGGAGGCACGGACCTCGGCGTAACGTTTGGCCCGGTCCTCGGCGAGATCGCTGAGCCAGCGCAGGAGCCTGCCCACGCGTTCCACGTCGTCGCCGTCGATGATGCCACCCACGTGAGGAAGTTCCTCGAGCATCTTGAGCCCGGCCGAGCCGCAGTCGATCCCGTAGACGTGGACGGGCCCGCCGCGGGGCGTGACGGCGGCGGCGATCGCGATGCCCCGCAGGGCCGCGGACTTGCCGGCGCCGCCGGTGCCGTAGACGGCCATGTTGCCGTCGTTGTCCGGTTCGTAGAAGACGGTGGGCTGGTCCTGCCGGGCGGGATCGTCCGCCACGCCGAGCAGGAGCCGTTCGTCGGTGCGCGGGTTCGGCAGCAGGGAGAAGTCGTAGGTCGTGGCCAGTTCGTTCAGCCACGGCTTCCGCGGCGGTTCGATGGCCAGCAGGTCGGCAGCGGCGATGACGTTGGCGGTCATCCTCGCAATGTCGTTGGGCCCGGCCGGCTCGTCCTGCACGGCAGACTCCGGTGCGGGCGCCTCCCAGGCCGGACCGGAGCCGAAGGCCATCTCCACAATGTCGACCTGCGGGCGCTGGGGACGTTCGGTGGTCCAGCCGCCGGCGTACCCGGTCTGGAAACCCTGGATCCGGCCCGGGCCGGTTTTAGCCGCACCCCGGCCCGGTATCGAGGGGTCGAAGTACGCGGCGTCCGGCACGCCCAGGATGTCCGTGGCGTCGTCCTCGTCGGCCATCCGCAGCGCCACCCGAAGGTTCGTGTTGGCGCGCAGGCTTTCCTTGATCACACCGGCCGGGCGCTGCGTGGCGAGGATCAGGTGCAGGCCCAGGGACCGGCCGCGGGCTGCCACGTCAACAACGCCGTCCACGAATTCGGGCACCTCGGTGGCCAGGGCGGCGAATTCGTCCACCACGATCACCAGGTAGGGCGGGGCCTCGGGATCCGCCTCGCGCTGGAGTGCCAGCAGGTCCTTGGCCTTCTTGCGGTTGAGCAGATGTTCCCGGTAGTGGAGCTCGGCCCGCAGCGAGGTGAGGGCGCGGCGCACCAGGTGCGGCGAGAGGTCGGTGACCAGGCCCACGGTGTGCGGCAGGTTCACGCAGTCGGCAAACGCGGCGCCGCCCTTGTAGTCCACGAACAGGAAGCTGACCCGGTCCGGGCTGTAGGCGGTGGCCATCCCCATGACCCAGGACTGCAGGAACTCGGACTTGCCGGCACCGGTGGTGCCGCCCACCAGCGCGTGCGGGCCTTCGTTCTTGAGGTCCAGGTGCAGGGGCTCCACGCCCTTGGACCCCACCAGGGCACGCAGCGAGCCGTTGTCCTTGCGGTTGGCGACGGCAGTGGAGCGTACCGAGTTGTTCTCCTGCCAGCGTTCCGCCACCGCCTGCGGGTTGTCCAGGAAGTCCTTGCCCACCAGCGTCGCATATGACACGGCCCGCGGCAGGTTCGAGTCGTCCTCCAGCGGTTTGCCGGCGTCGACCACGGGCGAGAGCATGCGGGCCAGCTGACCGGCCAGTTCGGCGTCGAGGCTCTCGCAGCTCACCGGGTAGGTGTGGCGTCCCAACCGGACCTGGCCGGTGGTGGTGCCATGCTCGCCGTCCACCGCCATGAAGTCACGGCAGGCGGCGGGAAGGGATTCGACGGCGGCAGCCACCCACAGGACGTGGACGCCGGCGTCGGGGCCGCGTTCCACGAGCCGGGTCAGCCTCCCGCGGTCCACGGGTGAGTCGTCCTCGACGATCAGCAGCACCGACGGCAGCACCGGCGGCGGGACATCCGCGGTTTCATCCAGGATGCCGGGCCGTGGCGCAGGGCCCGCGGACTTCATGGCGGCCTCGCGGAGTTCCACGAGGTCCTCGAGGCGGGCCAGGAGGCTGGTGCCGCCCGCCGAACCGGCAGCAAGGTGGTCGCCGCTGAGGGGGCTGTGGCTGGAGCCGACGTGCGGCAGCCACTGCAGCCAGTTCCACCGTTCGCGTGACCGTGCCGAGGTGATGGCGGCCACGGCCACTTCCGCCGGGGAATGCAGGCCCACGAGCTGCAGGACAACCCCGCGCGCCACGTCGTCGACGAGTCCGCGCGGCCCGGCGAGGCCGAAGGCGCCGGCGGACCGGAGCTGGGACACCACCGGCACGCCCTCGATCTGCCGGAACTGCTCCAGGCACTCCTCGATCTCGTGCCGGTATTCGGTCTCGGTTTCCGCGGTGTTCGGCTCTTCGAACGGGATCCGCGACGGCACGGTGCCGAGCCCGAATCGGAGCGCCAGGAACCCGGAGTGTTCCGGCCGGTGCGTCCACAGCAGCGGGCCAAGCTTGTAGATGGAGTCCACGGTGTCGCTGACCGACGGCGCTTCCTGGAGCCTGACGGCCCGCTCCACGCGCTGAAGCCCGGTGATGTCCTCACGGAAGGCGGCCATGGCTGCCCGGAACGCCTTCACCTGTTCCTTGCGCTCGCGCTTGCCCTGGAATTTCTGGTCCACGTAATGGCCCACGATGAACAGCGGCATCATCAGCATGAAAACCATTGACAGCAGGTTCTGGGTCACGGCGAACATCACGCCGCCCATCATCAGCGGGGCGATCAGCATGATGAAGGGGAACGGGTGGTGGTCCTGGCGCTTGGGCCCGGCCGGGGCGACCCGTTTCCCGGGGGCGAAGCGGGGCACCACCCGCGGAGACCGGTTGAAGTCCACCAGGGGCGACGTCGGTGCTGCCGCGCCGCTGCGCGCCAGCGGCACCACTGTCAGCCCGGTGTCGCCCAGCGTGACGGTGTCGGAGGAATTCAGCGTGGCCCGGGTGACGGGCAGCCCGTCCATCTGCAGGCCGTTGGCGGAGTTCGTGTCGACGATTTCGATGCTCTCCCCCACCGTGATGCGGGCATGCCGCTTCGAGGTCAGGGGGTCTGTGAGCCGCACGTCCACGTCCCGGTCCCGGCCGATGTAACTGGTGCCGGCGGGCAGCGAGAACTCCCGGCCGACGTCGGGACCGGAGATGATCCGGAGCGTCGCCGCGGCCGGGCCGCGGTCCGCGGCGCGGCCGGCGTCGTGCGTGTTGCCGAACTGGTCACTCACCTGTGCCAGTGACACAACCGATCCGGGGCGCAGCCCGGATTCCAGCAGGTTGTCCGTCCGGTCGAGGACGATGCCGCGCATGCCGCCCGCGACGAAGGCCTCGTCGATCCGGAGTGAGAGGTTCGGCGGGGCGGGTTCCTGCCGCCGCGCGGGGTCGGCCGTCCACAGTTCGGTGGCGATGTCCGCGACGGTGGCGCGTCCGTCCACGGTGATGGCCAGGTCCTTGGCTTCGGCGGGGTCCCGCCGCAGGGTCAGTCGGATCCTCATGCTTCGACGTCCCCGCGCATCTTTTCCAGCAGGTGCAGGTCGCCGGCAGTGACAAGGTGTGAGGTGACCGCGTGCTCGACGAGGCGCGCCCGGCGGTTGGTGGCCAGTTTGCCGACGCCTCCCCGTAGGCCGGCCACTCCGGCACGGTCCAGTTTGTCGCAGACGTTGTCCAGCTTCCGGTTGAAGCGCGTGAGGGCCCAGCCCAGGGTCCGGGCCGCCTCCGCGGAGGAGGGAATGGCGCTGAATCCGGTGCCCTCACGGCGCAGCATCGGCTCGGCGAGCGCCACGATGAGGGCTTTCTGGGAGTCGGTGAAGACCACCGGACCGATGGTGGTATCGCCGCTGCTGGTTTCGCTGCTGGCCTCCTGCCGGAACGACGGCGTTTTCAGGTGGACGGCGAATTCGTAGGTGGTGGGTCCTGCGGTGAAGATGATGCTGGTGTGGCTGAAGACAAGCGGCAGCCGGGCACCGGGCGAGAGCCATGCCTGCATGCCGCCGGATCCGTCGGCCACCGTCGCGGAGAGCCGGCTGCCCACGTTGCTGAGCCACCAGATGCCGTCGTATTTGGCGATCTGCAGGAAGCGACGGTGCAGGTATGGGTTGTCGTCCACCTCGAGGTCGCCCTCGCGGCCGATGCTGAAGATGTCCTCATCGGTGGGCTCATACCACTCGCCGCAGAAATCTATTGCCAGGTCCCCCATGTTCGGTGCCTCCTCGCTGGGTTGTGTCGTTGTTGTCATGAGCCGGCTACTCCTTCAGGCATGCGATGGAGTCCGGGCCGCCCGGCGAGGAGGTACCGTCGGCCCTGACAATGATCACCTGGAGGCAAATGGGAGGCTCCTCCAAGCCGGAAACGAACGTCTTGGTTTGCTTTGTGGTTTCGTAGGGGCCGTCCTCCTGTGCCGATTTGGCCCGGTACTTGTACGTGTCGCCCTCTTTGGGCTGCGGGTTGGTCCAGGAGAAGGCGATGATGTTCGGATCCTCTGCCGTCGGCTCGGCAGCAAGGCCTTCGACGTCCGGCACAGTCCCGTTGTCCAGCGGATCCGCCGGCGACTTGCTCACCTCCGGGGTTTCGGGTGCGACCGGTTTCTGGGGGGCGGCGTTGGCCACGACAAGGCCCACGGCGACGGCGAGGGCCAGCACGGTGCCGCCGGAAATGGCGAGCCAGAGGTTCCGTTTGGAGTGGTCCTGCGCGGGGCCGCCCGCCGGCTGGTGCGCTGGCTGGGGCGGCTGGGCCGGACGGTGGACGGTCGTGTCGGCGGCGCCGGTGTAGCCGGTGTCGGCCGCGTGGAAGGAGGGGCCAGCGTCACCAGGGGTGCTTCCCGCCGCGCCGCGCATGCCCGCCGCCCCGCGCAGGACCGTGGCCTGCCCCCATTCCTGGGGCCCGCCGTCGTTCACTGCCGCTGCAGCACTGCCCGCCATTGCACCCGGGCCCGCCGTTGCACCGGGGCCCGCGGAAACGTCAGCGCCGGCAGGCGGCAGCGGCTTGGTGCGGGCCGGGAAAGTGGGGCCGCTTCCCGTCCTGTCGGGGTCGATGGACGCGACGTTGCGGACGCGCGTCTCCTCCACGCCGTCGTCGAGGTGCACATCTTCCTGGCGTTCCTCGAGCACCTCGAACGGCGTGACGGACAGGTTGAGCTCGGCCTGGATCCGCTGCAGTGCCAGGGCGAAGGCGTGGGCGGATGAATAGCGTGAGGCGGGTTGCTTGGCCATCGCCGTGGCCAGCGCCTGCTCGAGTGATTCGGGCACGTCGGCGCGGCCCAGCCGGGGCACGGGCATGTTGGTGATGCGTGAAATGAGCTCGCGCTGGGAGTTGTCCGCCCCCGGCAGCACGAAGGGTGACCTTCCCGCGAGCAGCGTGTACAGGGTGGCGCCGAGCGCCCACACGTCCACCAGCACGCCGTCGACATTGCCGTCACGGAACTGTTCCGGCGGAGACCACGGTATGGACATCCCGGCATCCTCGTCGGCGTCGCCGGCCAGCGTGCCGGAAATGCCGAAGTCGGTGAGCGCCGGACGGTTGTAGTCGGTGACCAGGATGTTCGCCGGCTTGATGTCCCGGTGCGCGATGCCCGCCCGGTGTGCCGTTTCGACGGCGGAGGCCACCTGGATGCCGATGGCCAGGACCTCGTCCACGCTGAAGCGCTGCCGGCGGTACCGGACGTCCAGGCTGGGCCGGGAGCAGTATTCCATGGCGAGGTAGGAATGCCCGTCCTCGGTCACCTCGGCTTCGAAGATGGTGACGATGAAGGGGTGCGACGACAGCTGGGCCATCAGGTTGGCCTCGGACTCAAAGCGGCGCCGTGCCCCTTCCGTCTTGAGGCCGGACAGCAGCACCTTGACGGCAACCTTGCGCCGTGGCCGGTCCTGCTCGTAGAGGTAAACGTCGGAGAAGCCGCCCGATCCGAGCAGGCTGACGTAGCTGAAACCGGGGATGCGGGGCGGTGGCGCCGCCGGCCGCTTGGAACTCACAGGATCTCCTCGAAACGCAGGGAGACGTCATCGCCGAGCTCTGCGATGTCGCCGTCCAAAATAATGGCCATTTCATTCTGGGCAAGGCGCCGCGGCGGTTGCCCTTCGCGGACAAGCACGGTGCCGTTGGTGGCTTTAAGGTCGCACAGCATCACGTGCCAGCCCTCCAGCCGGACCTCCACGTGCGACCTTGAGATGTCGCCGCCGGGGCTGGCCACCTGGACCAGCCGCGGCATGGTGCCGCCCTGGACCCGGGACACGGACGGCTGCCGCCCGATCACCAGCGACTCGTCGAGGTCCAGCAGCTCCCCCGTGGACAGCCGCAGCCGGCCCAGCCTGGGGCGCGGGACCTGCACCGCGACGTCCGGCAGCTGCGCCCCGCAGGTGAAGCACTGGCTGCTCGTGGGAGGATTGGCGTGGCCGGCGGGACACACCCGGGCGAGCACCAGGGGGCCGTTGCCCGCAACGGCGCCCTGGCCGGGTTCCTGGCTGTGCCCTCCGCCCTGGCCGGGTTCCTGGCTTCCGGAGGCCGGGAGGTCGCTCTTCAGGATGGTCTGCCCGTCGTGGTCCCCTTCCGCCTCTACGCCGGGTCCGGGGGCGGGCGTGAACGACGGCGGGGCGCTGGGTGCCGGGAACGACGGCGGGGCGCCGGGTGCCGGGCTAGGCGGCGGGACGCTGGGTGCCGGGAACGACGGCGGGGCGCCGGGTGCCGGGCTAGGCGGCGGGACGCTCGACGGCAGGACCTCGGATCCGGACATTTCCCGGGGCCTTGGGGCACGGTCGCCGGTCGCCCACGGCACTGAATCGATCAGTCCGCTGTCAGCGTTTCCGGAGCCGGACAGTCCTGCCTGGGCAGGGGCCGCCGGCGGCGCCGGGACCGCTGCTTCACGGTCGGCGGCCGGCAGGCCGGTTTTTCCGGTTTCGGCTTCCTGCCCGGCAGTTTCCTTCCCTTCGGATTCCTTCCCTTCGGCGTCCTGGCCCGCTGTCGCCGGAACTGCCGCTTCCTGGGCTCCCGATTCCTGGGCTACGGCCTCATGGTCAGCGGCACCACCGCCGTCGTCCTCGCCGGTCCGCACGGCTGCGTCCTCAATGCGGCGCACCACTGTTTTGTCCCACAGGTGGTCGTACGAGCTTGTGAGTTCGGTGGCAGGGCTGTCTTGGTCCTCCGGAGGTTCCACGGACGCCGGTTCCACGTACTCTGGTTCCTGCGCCGATGCCTCCAGCGGCAGGGCTTCCTCAGACAAGGTCCCGGTTATGGCAGCGCCGGTCTCCGTGAATCCGGTGACGGTCTCCTGCAGCCCGGCAACCGTCTCCGCCGATGCTTCGGGCGGCACGATGGTCTCGGCCGAAACCTCGGGCAAAGGTGCAGCGACGGCCGGTTCGTCCCCGAGGCTGCCACCAGCGCGCATGTGGCCCTGTCCGGTGACACTGACGCGGAGCGACTGCAGGAACACGGCCCCCTCAACCACCGGCAGCTCAGCGGCTGAGACCGGCGCCTGAAAAGCCTGCACTGGCGCGGCGGCAGGCACGGACACGCTAAACCACTCAGGCGCCTCCAGCCACCGTTCGGTCCAGGTGGTGACGTTACGGCCGTCGAGGGTCACGGCACCCGAAGGAAGGTGGACCGTCAGGTCGATGTCGCCGCGCAGGAAGACCCGCAGCGAGTCGGTGTAACCGATGATTCCGAAACACGGGGTGGCAGACAACGGGCCGCCGAACCCGCCCGCAACGGCATGCAGCACCTCCGCCGCGTCCGGAACCTCCGCCAGCAAATCCCAAACCGCGCTAACCAGCGGCGCCGGAGTGGCAGGGTCCAGAACCACCGCGGTTCCCTGCCTGATAAGGCCCAGCCATCCGCCGGGGACGTAGCTAGCTGTGGCCATTGGCAGCGTCCTGGCTTCCGGCACGCGGCAGCGTGTCCTCCTCTTCCGCATCGGCGGCGGTCCGGGGCGCCGTCGTCCCCATGCCGTCGTCATTGAGGACGTTCCGGGCATCGATCACGATGACGGTGATGTTGTCCCGGCCCCCGCGCCGCAGCGCCGCCTGGATCAAGGCATCCACTGCCTCCTGCGGGTCCTCGACGGTGCTGAGGATTTCGTGCATCTCTGCGTCGGTCAGTTCCCCGTTGAGGCCGTCCGAACAGACCATCACCCGGTCACCTTCCTCGATGGGAAGGAGCCAGTAGTCGGCCTCGGTCTCGTCGCCGGCGCCCAGCGCGCGGGTCACGACGTGCCGGCGGGGATGCACCGCGGCCTCCTCAGCCGTGATCTCGCCGCTCTCAACAAGTTCCTGGACCTCGGAATGATCCACGCTGACCTGCGAAAGCCGGCCCTGGCTCAGGCGGTACGTCCGGGAATCCCCGATGTTCATGACCAGCCAGTACGGAACGCCCATCTGTTCCACCACCACTACACCGCTGAGCGTGGTTCCGGCCCGCGAGCCGGTAGCCTCCCGGATGGATTCGTCGGCACTGGTTAAGTACTGCTGCACCACTCCCGCGGTGGCTGTCCGCTCCCCCGTGGCAAGCTGCGGCAACTGAGCCAGGGCCCGCACGCACATGCCGCTGGCCACCTCGCCGGCTTCATGGCCGCCCATGCCGTCGGCGACGGCGAACACAGGGTCCGAGGCAATGTAGGAGTCCTCGTTGAGCTCGCGGCGAAGGCCGCGGTCCGTTCCGTACCCGAAGTTCAGCCTAAGGCCGGGCTCGCTGCCGGTCCCCGGGGAACCGGCCAGCTGCTGTGAATTCATGCGTGTCCTACGTTGAAGGTGCGGTCCCCAAAATGAACTGTGGTTCCCGGGCTGACAAATGCGGGCACACCGGGCTGCAGCGCAGTGCGTATGCCGTCGGGCGTGGTGACGGCGCTGCCGTTGGTCGAGTGGCGGTCGGTTACCCAGACGCCGGTGCCATCGGTGAGCAGGTGGAGGTGGGTCTTGGAAATGGTCCGGCCCGGGTCCGTCACAGGCAGCAGCTGCGCCTGCGATTCCCCGGCGGCCGGGGCCGGGTTGCGGCCGATCAGAACGGACCGTTCCAGACGGAAGTCGCGGCCGTCGTCGAGCGTTATCCGGAGGACGGCCTGGGGCACGTCCTGGCGCACCCCGCCCCGGATCTGGGTGCGGTCCATCGCGTCATCAGGGTGGACAGCACCGGTTTCAACAGCCCCGCCGCTTTCAACAGCAGCGCCGCTTTCAACAGCAGCGCCGGGGTGCACTGTGCCGGGTACTGCGGCAGGCGCCGGGAGAACAGCGCCCTCCGGAGCGGGCGGGACCGGCCCAGCGGTCCCGGCGGCCGGATTACGGAAGGCACCCGGATTACCCGAAGCAACTGGATTCCGGGAAGCAACAGGATTCCGCGAAGCAACGGGCGATGCCACCTGCTGCACCGGGGGCAGGTCCAAGGGGGCGAAGCTGTAGGGGCCCTCGATGCCGCCCGTGGCGACGGGGTTGCGCCCGTGTACGACGTCGAAGACAAGCGTCCCGGCCGCGCGGTCGTGCCACCCGCGGTGCTTGCCGCTCCGGTCCCAGGCGCTGGAGACCGCGACGACGACAGCCCATGCCGTTCCGAGGAGCAGCAGCGGTCCCAGGACCAGCAGCGCGGCGTCGAACCATTTGAAGACCACCACGAGGACGGCGGCAAGGATGGCCAGCAGAATCCCGGTTCCCGTCACGAGTCCACGCAGGAACACAGCACCGAGCCCCGGCGCATAGCCGTCCTTGTCGGTGCTGCGGATACCCATGAGCTGATTGCCGATGGTGCTGCCGGAACGGCCCTCGATCCCGGCGACGACGACCGCGTACAGCAGGGTCAGTCCGGCGCCGACGCTGCCGAGCAGCACCAGCAGGCTCGTGTCGTAAATGATGAGCCCGGCGCTCCGTGTGCTCGTAATGCCGGCGAACCCGAAGGACAGCAGCACCGTCAGGATGGCCACCGGCACCAGCCAGTCGAGGACGGCCGCGCCGAGGCGCTTGCCCGGCGCCGCCGGAACCAGCGTGAGCGTGCCTGACATGTCCGTTCCTTCCCCCAGCCCTAACGGGATGCTACCGGGAATCGGGGCGGCTTGCCTCCCGCTCCGGCCCGCTGCGGGTCCCCCGCCGGGCACGGGCGCACCGCCGGGCAGGGGTGCACCGCCGGGCAGGGGTGCACGGCCGGGCAGGGGTGCACGGCCGGGTTCGGGCCCACGGGCCGGCATGGCTCCCCTGTTGGGCAGCGGCGTCCCGCACGCACCGCAAAAGCTGGCGCCCGGGCGGACAGGCTGGCCGCAATGAAGGCAGGCCGTGTTCATCGCCGGAACCCCCGTGCGGCCAGGGCGGCCCGGGCCTCGGCAAGCAGCGACCGGGGCGAGAACCGCGCCTGCTGGCGCCGCCAGAAACCAACGGTTCCCGTCATCTCCTTGAGCGAGCCGTCCACCACCTCCCAGTACTGCCGCACCTCATCCTCACTGGGCTGGCCGGCCCCGAAGATGGAGGCATCGGCGCGGTGCGCCAGCAGGGTTGTGGTGGCGCCGGTGGCAGGGAACGCCTCGGCAACCACTGCCGCGGTCTCCCGCCGGGTGGCACGGCTGTCCACCGCGGCGCCCATGTCGGTTGCCAGGCTGAGGACCTCGTTCCAGCCGCCACCGACGCGCTGGGCGGGATCACCGCCGGTGTAGCGGGCCTTCCGGCGCCTGGATTTGAGCAGGGCAATGAGCAGCAGCGGCAGGGCCAGGATACTGACGGGAATCATGGCAATGCCGATGGCCGTGAGGATGGGGCCCCAGAGCAGCCATGGATTGTTCTTCTTCTCGTCGGCGTCGAGGGCGTCCGGGGAGGAATCCGGCGGCAGGTCGGCGGGTTCCTGCGGCGGTGGCGGCGGCTGCAGGACCTGGGGCTTCGGTTTGGACTTGTTTTCCGGGTCGGGCGGGATGGGGATGTTGTCCTTGGGCGGTGTGGGGTCGAAGGCCACCCAGCCCACGCGGTCGAACGCCACCTCCACCCAGGCGTGGACGTCCTTGCCCGTGATCTTGATTTCGCCGGCCCCGTTCTCCGGGCTCTTCGGGTCCGGGTAAAACCCCATGACGACGCGTGCAGGGATGCCCAGGTGCCGCAGCATGAGGGACATGGCCACGGCGTACTGCTCGTCGTCACCCAGCATCTGCTTGGCGGTCAGCAGGTCGCGGATGCGCGCCGCACCGTGCCCGGAGACGCTGGGAAGCTGCCCGTCGGCGATGAGCCCGTTGCTGAAGGCGCCCTTCTTCTGGAAGTGGGCCTCGATCTGCCGGACCCGGTCCACGGCGGTCGGGGCGTCCGCGGCCAGGTCGTTGGCCTGGGCGCCCACCACCGGCGGCACGTCGGTGACGTCAGGCAGGCTGGCCTTGGCGAAGTCGTATTGTGTCAGCTGCCCGTGCTCCAGCTTCACCGGGTCCGAGATCTGGACAGTGTAGGAATCGCCCCGGGACAGGCCCTGGGTGGTCACCGCGGTGTCGGTGCCGGAGTTGAAGTACAGCCCGGAGGCCGCGCCGGAGGAGCCCGGGCTGAAGCTGAGCCCGGTGGTCTTCCGTCCGCCGGGGACGAAGTAGCCCTGGTAGTCGTCGATGGTGATGTCCAGGCTGTAGTCGTTCGTCGGGACTGGATCGGTGGAGTCGGCGAGCGTGTTGATCGACTTTGCGTCCCCCACCTTGCTGAAGCTGCCCGAGCCGTTGGGATCCATCGTGTAGTTCATGCCGTTGAAGGAGTCGAGCGCCCCGAGGCGGACGCGCGCGTCCTTGGGCAGCCCCTTAACGGTGAACAGAGTGTCGTCCTTCTTGTCCTTGACGAAGTTGCGGAAGCTCGCCAGCGGGGTGACATACGCCTTGGGATCAAAGGGCGGTACGACGACGTTGCGGAGGACGCGCCGTTCGTCACCGGCGGCGATCAGCGGCGATACGGCTGCGGTGATTCCCACCGTGGCGGCCAGGACGGCGGCTCCGGCCGCCAGGCGGCGCATGCGTGCCTTCCCGGCCGTGCCGGCGTCGTGCTGGGGACGGTTCACCGAAACCTTGTGGGTGTCGCGCCGGCGCAGGGCGTCCCGCCGGAAGGTGGCCCAGGCAATGCCGACCACCGTCAGGGCAATGCCCCTTTCCACGGTCAGGAATCCGGCGTTGGTGCTGAAGGCGATGCCCGTGACGAACAGGACCAGGACCGGCAGCAGGGGCCAGTAAGGGCTCCGGATGCGCCAGGTCAGGGTTCCCGCGACGGCGGCGGTGATGAGGGAACTCAGGAAGGGGACGATCAGCACGCCGCCCGCGGTGCCCACGGGCACGCCGACGGTGAGCATGTCCTTCCACGAGAAGACAACGCCGAGCAGCAGCGTGCGCAGGGATTCGAGGCTGGGAAGGAACCCTACGATGGCGGCGCCGGGGACGGCCAGGGCTGTTCCCAGCACCAGGTAGCTGCCGAAGGCAAGGGCCGTGGTGATCAGCAGCCCCAGCCGGAAGTGGGCGTTGAGTGCAGCGACGGCCAGGCCGAGGACGATCCCCCCAAACCCGGCAACCAGGTAGTAGGGGTCGCCGCCGAAGCTGAGGCTGAACCCGAGGACACCCAGCCCGAGCAGAACGGTGAGTGCACCGGCGTCGAGCACAAAATGCCACCTCGGCCGGCCGTCCGCGAAAGCGGACCCGGCGGCTGGGCGAACCGGGCGGCGGGGGCTGTTGGAACGGTTGTGCCGGTCCGAACGGCGGGGGCGGAGACCGGGGGCCTCACTCATGCTGCAGCCTTTCGCAGGACGGAGGGAAGGTCGGAGAGATCGCCGACTGTGAGCACCGCGAGGTCACCGATGTTCGCGCGGGCAGGGGCAGCACCGAGGCGGGCCAGCACGGCGAGGCTGCGCACACCGGGAGGCACCGAGGCGGCAGCGGAGCGCAGCTGGGTGGCCGTCACCTGGCTGCCCACGATGAAGAAGACCACGGAGGCATTGGGCACCGTGTCGGTTAGCGTGCGGGCGAGGTCGACGGCGGTTTTCCGCAGCGGAGTGCCGACGATCCGGGTCATGTCGTCCAGCATGTTGCGGCCGGTCTCGCAGCGGAGCGGGCCGGCCTGGGTCAGGACGTCCAGCTCGCGCTGTTCGCGGATGGCCTGCCGGCCGATGGACGCGGCCGCCGAGATGGCCAGTTCAAATTCCTCTTCCGAGGCGTATTCGTCCGTGTTGATCGACAGTGATATGGCCAGGTGGGCGCGGCGGGTTTCCTCGAACTGGCGGACCATGAGTTTGTTGGTCCGGGCCGTGGTTTTCCAGTGGATGTGCCGCCGGTCGTCACCGGGGACGTAATCGCGCAGCGCATGGAAGGAAACGTCCGCGCTGGACAGCTCCGTGGTGGGCATGCCTTCCAGGTCGCGGATGAAGCCGGCAGCGGACCCGGCCAGCGCCACTGTCCGGGGGTGCACGTACAGGTCCTCCGGTTCCGTCCAGAGCACCTGCCGGCGGAGCAGGTGCAGCGGGTCTGCCCGGACGGAGCGCACCGGGCCCACCACGATGACCGCACGGCGCGCCGTCGGGATGGTGAAGAGGTCCTCGTGGACCTGCTGCGGTTTCATCCGCGGAAGGTGGAAGACAGCGGTGGCGGAGCCGACGGGCAGTTCCAGGTCAGCCGGCAGGAGCGGGCGGGCAGACGTGTTGGACACCGCGATGCTTCCGACGGCGCTGTCCCCCACCGCGACCCTGGTCCGGGCGAGGTCCAGCGTCACGCCGTAGGAGGACCGGCCCAGGATGAAGCCGACGGCGATGACAAAAAGCACCAGCGCCGCGATGGCTGCCGCTGTGGCTTCCTGCCAGCCGTAGGCGTTTCCGGCGGTCCACAGGAGGACCGCGGCTGCCAGCACGGACCAGCCCAGGACACTGACTACGGACAGTACGGGACGTACCCGGCGCGCCCACATGCCGTGGGCTGCCCGCCAGGCGGGTCCCAGCGCGAGGCGCGCTGTACTGCCCGCGTCTGACCACAATCTGGATGAACGTGCTTCGGCCCGGAACTTCGGCAGCCGGATTCCGGACCACTTAGGGCCGGACCGCTGCACCTTAGGCAGCCGCACGCTAGACGGCGGCGCGCTGCTGCGGCGCTGCGACGTCCGCCAGGACGCGCCCCAGGACGGCTTCGGCGGTGGCACCGGAGAACTCGGCTTCGGGGTCCATCACAAAGCGGTGGGTCCAGACGACTCCGGCGAGGTCCTTGATGTCGTCCGGCAGGACGAAGTTGCGGCCCTGGCTCGCGGCCCAGACCTTGGCCGCCCGGACCATGGCGAGGGCGCCGCGCACGGACACGCCCAGGCGGGTCTCGGGGGCGTTGCGCGTTTCCTCGCAGAGCCGGGAGATGTACTCCAGCACGGCAGTGTCAAGGTGCGTGGTGGCGGCGAGGTCCGCCATGTCCGCCACAGCCTGCGTGGTGATGACGGGGTGCAGGTCGCGGGACCGGTCCTTGAGGTTGGTGCCGCCCAGGAGCTGGACGGTGGAGGCGTGGTCCGGGTACCCGATGGAGGTCTTGATCAGGAAGCGGTCCAGCTGGGCCTCGGGCAGCCGGTAGGTGCCGGCCTGCTCGATCGGGTTCTGCGTGGCCATCACCATGAATGGCCGGCCGGCATCATACGTGGTGCCGTCCACGGTGACGCGCGACTCCTCCATGACCTCCAGCAGCGCCGACTGCGTCTTCGGCGAGGCCCGGTTGATTTCGTCGGCGAGGACGATGTTGCTGAAGATCGGCCCCTTGTGGAATTCGAACTTCTGGGTCTTCTGGTCGTAGATGGTCACGCCGGTGACGTCGGAGGGCAGCAGGTCCGGCGTGAACTGGATGCGGCTGTTGGACCCCTGGACCGTGGCCGCGAGGGCCCGGGCCAGTGACGTCTTGCCGGTTCCGGGGGCGTCCTCGAAGAGGACGTGGCCTTCGGCGAGCATCGCGGTGAAGGTCAGGCGGATGACATGGGCCTTGCCCAGGACTGCCTGGCCCACATTCGCAACGAGCTTCTCAAACGTCCCTGCAAACCAGGCGGCCTGCTCAATTGTCATGGTCATGGGTTGATTCCTCTTGGGTTGGTGCTGGTGCGGGATGGGCGGGCTTGGGTGCTTGCGGGCGCCGGGGCGGTCAGCATGAGCCGGGCCGGGGACCGTACAGGTCCACCGTTGTCGACTTCACGTACCAGCCGCTCTTCTCCGATTCGGTCAGGCGGTACCACGGCGTGCCGTTGCCGTAGATGTCCTTGGTGCAGTCGATGGTCAGTTTCCCCCAGGACCGCTCCACCCAGCCGACGCCGCACCTGTTAGGGCTGCCTGGCTGGTAGGAATCCGGCAGTCCGGGTTTCCCGGGGCAGGTGCGCACGCTGCTGGCGTCGACTTGGATCTGTGACGCGGGCGGCGGCGGGGTGGGATCGGCGCCGGACGTAGCATCTGCCCGGCCGATGGCCCCGTCCACGACCGTGACCGCTTTGACGCGCAGTGTCCGGGTCTGGTTCCAGCCGCCACCGGAAGCGTCGAACCTGGTGGCCTTTCCGACATTGGTCCAGGCACCGCCGTCGAGACTGACCTCGTAGTGGTCCAAGGGCCGGCCGTTGGTGCCGGTGGAATTCCAGGTCCAGTGGACCTGGGGGTCGCCGGTGGCCGACTTCCCGCCACTGACATTCGGCGCGTTCGGCGGCGCGTACGGGTTGCCCGAGCCAATGGCCTTGCCGTCGCCGGACACGTTGTTCTTGGTGGAGGCGGCGATGATATTGACGGTCACGTCCCGGCCGTTGGGCTGGCCGGTGATGGTTCCGCCGCCGGCGTTGATGGGCCCGGACCCGTAGGCGGTGGACCACCGGTAGGTGATCTCCGACGCCTGCGAGCCGTTGCGCTGTGCCGCAGTGAGGGGCGTGAAGGTCACATCCAGCTGTCCGCTGGTTCCGTTCGCCCGCACGCTGCCGCCGCTCACGGTGCCGGGCTTGCCGGCCGCCCTGACCGGTGCGGACTGGGCACTGGTTCCAGACGTGCCTGCCTTGTTGGTGGCGGAAACGGTGAACGCGTAGTCGGCCTCGGAGTTATCCACTGTGACATTCAGCGACGTTCCGGAAGCCACCTTCTGGCTCTTCACCACCGCTCCCCCACGCAGCGTGGTCAGCGTGTAGGTGGAGACCGCATCGCCGTTGTTGTCCGGCGCGGTCCAGCTGACGTTCACCTGGGACTGGCTGCCCACGGAGCCGGCCCCGGCTGCGCTGGGAGCAGCGGGCGTCGACGGAACGCCGGCCGGCACCTCGGCGGCGGAGTAGGGGCTCCACTCCGACGGGTCCTTCGCGTCGTTCCGGGCCAGGACGCGCACCTTGTAGGCCACACCGTTGGTGAGCCCCTTCCAGACGTGGCTGGTGGACGTCAGGTTCTGGATCTGCGGGTTCTGGCCGGCGGGCGCCGGCGAGATTTCCAGGTCGTAGGACTTGACCGGCGAGCCCTTGCTGGCGGGTGCCTTCCAGGCCACGGACAGCTGCTTGTCGCCGAACTTCAGCGACGGGGCCAGCGGCATCTCCGGCTTGACGTCGGGGCGGACCTCGGCCGAGACCGGTGACCGGTCGGATTCACCGAACTCATTCGTCGCTGTCACCTGGAAGTGGTACTTGGTGTTGTTGACGAGGTTGTTCAAGGTGCACGAGTTGGCCGGGCAGTCCTGCCTGTAGCCGCCTTCGCCGTACACCGTGTACTTGGTAATGGGCGAACCCCGGTCCGCCGGCGCCGTCCAGTTCAGCAGCGCGGTGCTGTCGCCCACGCTCTGCGCCTGCGGTGTGGTCGGAGGCAGGGGCTTGTCTTTGACCGTGAGCCGTATCCGGGCAGTGGCGTACCGGGAGGCATCGTCGGTCTTGTCACCGACCGTGTAGGACACAATCAGGGTTCCGGAGAATCCGGCCGACGGCGTGACGGTTACCGAGTCCCCGCTGACGGCCGCAGTGCCCTGCCCGGTTTCGGTGGCGACGCCGATGATCTTCAGCGGGGTCTCCGGGAACGGGTTGGCATCGTTCGCCAGCACCTTGACGGTGATGGGCTTGCCCGCGGCGGCGTTTTCCTCAATATCGTCGTTGGCTACAGGCTTGGCCCGGTTGGTCGCCGTCACGGCGAGCCGGAAGGTTGCGGTAGATTCAAGGCCGCGCGGGTCCTTGGCCCTGACCTGCACGGATCCCCCGTCACCGGGCCGGAGGCTGTCATCTGCCGAGACCTTCAGGGATGCACCGTCCGTGGACACCTTGAAGCCCTGCGGAACCGCGCCGGCGATCTCGTACTTCATGTTGTCGGCGTCGTCCCTGTCGGGGTCGGTGGTCAGCTTGGCCAGGTCCGCGGTGGCCGGGTCACCCAGCGGAACATCCACGGAGCCGCCGAGCAGGACCGGCGGGTTGTTCCGGTTGGGATCGGGCAGCACCCTGGTCCTGATGCTCAGGGTGGACTTCAGGCCGGCAGGGTCATCAGGGCCGGAGCCGTCCGTCACTTCGAACGTGATGGATCCAGGGCCCACGTAGTCCCGGTCGGCGGTGTACCTTACGGCTGTGCCGTTGCCGGCCACCGGGTTACTTCCGTCCGCGCCGATGAGTTTGATCCTGTCGGTCTGGGTCAGCCGGGGCGAGCGGCCGTCCCGGACCTTCACCCACTCGGCGAGGTCAGCGGTCACGGACTGGCCGGCGACAACCTCGAGGACCTCGTCCTTGGCGAGGGTGGGAACCTGCTGGCCAAGGCCCGGCACCCAGATGATCGCCGTCGACTTCTGGCCGTCGACGTCCTCCACCACGTACGGCACCAGCTGCGGCTGCTCGGTCAGCTCCACGATCATATTGCCGTCCGTGCCCGGCCGGGCGGTTTCCGCGGCACTGCTGATCTTCAGGTTCTCGCCCACGCCGTCAGGGTCTTCGTCGTTCTTGAGGACGGGAACGTCGACGGCGGTTTTGCCAAGTGTCTGCGCGGACGTTACCCGGTCGTCGCGGGCGATCGGCGCCTGCAGCGGGACTTTGCCGTCCACCACCATCCGGATAGCTGCCTGGGCGGAAGCTCCACGTTCGTCGGCCACGGTGTAGCGCACGTTGACGGTGCCTTCAGCGGCCGGAGCCAGCAGGAGGATGCGTCCGCTTTGCTTGCTGACGGTTGCCTTCAATGCGGCGTCGGCTTCGATGCCGTCGCTGACGATCCGGATGAGGTCGCCGTCCGGATCGGTGTCGTTGCCGGCCGCGTCGACGGCGATCTGCCGCCCCGGCCGGACCTTGACCTGGTCGTCCACGGGCGTGGGCTTTTGGTTGGTGTCGCCGCGCGGGGCGATCCCCACGGTCACGGTCCCGGTGTTCACTGCCCCCTGCCGGTCCACCACCTTGTAGCGGAACGTATCGGTCCCGGCGCCGTTGCCGGCGGCGGTGAAGTCGATGAAGTTGCTGCCCGCCGTCGCCGTGCCCATGCCGGGGGTGCTGTCGATGCCGGTCAGCTGGACGGAGTCGCCGTCGGGATCGATGCCGTCCAGCGGCACGGGGATGCGCACCGTCCCGGAAGCCACCACCCGCGCGGTCAGGTTCTTGGGCTGCGGCCGGGAGTTCTCGGCGCCCTCCAGGGGCAGGATGTGGATGGTGACCGCGGCGGCGCTCTTCTGGCCCTGCGGGTCCACCGCGTTGTAGATGGCGCGCACGGTCTTGGGCTGGCCGCCCGCGATGAAGCGCAGCGTGTTCTCCGAAACGAAGCTCCTGCCGTCCTCCGCCGGAACGGCCTGCGGCAGGACAGGGTCGACCGACAGCTTTTCACCCTGCGGATGGGTGTCGTTGTCCAGCACGGGGATGGTCACGACGTCGTTCACGCGGACGTTGACCTCGTCGGGCTTGGGCTGCGGCGCTTCCACGACGGCGGGCGCGGGGACAGGCACCACGGACACGCTGCCGGTGGCCGAGGCCTTGCCATTGGACATCGTGTAGCGGAACAGGAACGGGTCCTTGGTGCCGGCGATATCGGTGATCCGCAGGACGCTGTGGTCGATCACGCTCACCGAGGCCGTGGCATTCTCAGGCACGGAGACGGACTGCAGGACCAGCACGCCGCCGGACGGGTCCGAGTCGTTCGCCAGCGGGTCCAGCAGCACGCTGCCGCCCACGGGAAGGAGCGCCACGTCATGGACCGCGACGGGGTTTCCGGAGTCCTTGCCGGACTCGACATCCACCCGGATGAGGCCCTGGCTGCTCTGCGGCCCGTTGCTGGCCAGGTACGTCAGGTAGACAGGGCCCGGGGTGCGGCTGCGGAACGTGAACGTGCCGCCGTCGGTCACCGGGCCCAGCTCCGCTGCACCGCTGGCTTCCACCTGGGCGAGGCGCAGGGCGCCGCCATTGGGGTCGACGTCGTTCTTCAGGGGCGCGATGACCAGGTCCTGGCCCACCACGGCGGTGACGTGGTCGGCGTTGACCACGGGGGCGAGCGCGCCCGGCGGCTGGACGTTGACCACCACCTTGCCCGTGGTGGTGGCACGGCCGTCCCAGACGGACACGGTGACGCTCTTCTTGCCGGCCGTGGCGCCGGAGTCCTGGAAGGTGAGGAGTCCGTCGCGGCGGACCTTCACCTGGTCCTGGTCATTGTCGGCGGTGGCTGACATCAAAACGAGGTCGTCGCCGTCGGGATCTGCCCAATCGGTGAGGATGTTCTGGCTGACGGTCTTGCCCTGTTCCACCAGGAGGGTGGTGGGATCGCCGCGCTTGAAGGCCGGGGGCCGGTTATCGTCCGGCGCCACAACCCTCAGGCTCACCTTGCCGCCGGCTGACAGCCCGCGCCCGTCCGCTGCCGTGTAGTCGAACGTCTCGGTGCCCGGTGCGGCATCGGCCGGCACGGTGATCTGGAAGGCGGATCCGCCGTAGATGCTTTCAATGGTTCCGGCCCGCGGGCCTTCTGCGCCGAGCGAGGCGGTGAGGACGTCGCCGTCGGGGTCGGAATCGTTGTCGAGGACGCTCAATACCGTCGTGCGTCCGGGCCGGACGCCGACGTCGTCCGGTTTCGTTTCCGGGGGACGGTTCGGTTTGGTGCGGTCCGGCAGGACGTTGATGGTGTTGTCATCTGCCGACTCCTCGTCGGGGTCGTCAGCCTGGTTCTTGGGCGGGACCACGTCGTCCCAGTTGTTGACCAACTGCATGTTCTGGTTGACCAGCCACACGTTTCCCGAGTTCACGTCGTTCAGGACCACGAGGTCGCGGTTGACGCGGAACACGTAGCTGGGCGATGCGCTGGCCTTGGGCACGGAGACGTTCTTGTTGTCCGCGGCATTGGCGCAGTCCCGTACGTACTTGTTCGCCCCGGACCACGCCGCGTGAATGCAGCCGCCCAGCTGCACCGGCGCTGCCGGTACCCCCTGGCCGCCAAAGGTTACGGTTTTGGCGGCAGAGCCGTTGAGCGGCTGCCTGAGGAGTGCCTTGCCGGTGGCCACCGCCACGGAGTCGGCGGCCGGGCCCGACTGCTGGAGCTTCGCCTCCCGTGCATCAGGCAGCGGCACTTCGCGCCCGCCGGGCAGGAAGAGCTTCCCGGCAGCGGCATCCAGGACCACCGGCTGGTCACCCACGACGGCGAGCTGGAGGTCACCGGCCCCCTTCAGCCCGTCCCACATGCTG
Organism: Arthrobacter sp. NPDC057388; assembly: GCF_042668165.1. Lineage (NCBI taxonomy): Bacteria > Bacillati > Actinomycetota > Actinomycetes > Micrococcales > Micrococcaceae > Arthrobacter > Arthrobacter sp. NPDC057388. The sequence goes on along the minus strand of NZ_JBHVBL010000007.1, from coordinate 90,620 downwards.
GAGTCGGTGTCGGTGGCTGCCCCGGCGGCGTCCACCGTGGTCACTGTCACCTGCCCCGTCTTCGGATCGGCCGAATAGATCCGGTCATCCGGGCCGACGGCGGACACCAGACCCTCGGAACCTGCCACCGCGGGTTCGCTGGACTCCTCGTCGAAGGCGTTGACCGTGGACGGGGACATCGCCCACATCTTGCCGGCGGCAGGATCGGTGACCGAGATCACGTCCGCACCGAAACTCACCTGCGCCGAGCCGGGAAGCTGCTTGTCGCCCCCGAGCCTCATGTTGGCGGCGGACACCTGGTTCAGTGTGGAGCCGGATTCGTCGTCGACGAACACCTTGCCGGCATTTTGCAGGACATCGAATGTGGTGCTGGCCGGGGTGACGGCACCGTCGAGGACGCGTGAAGGGTAATTAAGCCGGCCCACGGCGTTGCGGGCCTTGCTGACCACCCAGACGCCGCCGTCGTTAAGGTCAACCTCGGTAGTCTTGAACCCCGGATGGATCACGGCACCGGCCACCAGCGCTGCCGCGGCAGCGGAAAAAACCGTTCCGGTGACGATCTTGTTGCGGCGGTTCCTCAGCCCCAGCTTGCCGAACAAAGTTGACACAGCGTTATTATTCCCCTGAATTCACAGCCGCCTGAGCGCGGCTTACTCGCCCCTGATGTTCATCACGGGCCGGTGACATTCCGTCACTCCCCCGTAGAGACGCCGGAACAATTTTCGAGTCTCGACTATTACATGGGCGCTTACGGCTTGTCCAAGACAGCCCTCCGGGCCGCCCTTTCCCCCGCCAGCCTACCCGCGCAGTCCGCTGCGGGCGATGGGGAGGACTGCCCACGCCAAGCCTGTGCCTAGTCCAGCACCAGGCCCTTGCCCCGGCCGCGCGCCAGCGTGACCGGCTGGATCTCGCCGAACCCGCGGACGTTCTCCACGTCCTGGGGAATCAGCACGAACCGCTCGTCCTGGTCCAGCGCCGCCGCCGTCATCGAATCGACCAGCACCGTGCCCGGGTTGGCCAGCGTGGTCAGGCGGGCAGCCAGGTTGACGGTGGGCCCGTAAATGTCGCCCAGGCGGGAGAGGATCCGCCCCCAGACCATGGCAACGCGGGCCTCAGGCAGGATCTCATCCCGGGTGAAGGCCTCGGCCAGTGCAAGCGAGATTTCGGCACCGGCTGCCGGCGTCTCGGCGATGTAAAGGACTTCGTCGCCGACCGTCTTCACGAGCCGGCCGCCGCCCACGGAAATGATCTCCGCGCACTTGTTTTCGAACCGCTGCACCAGTTTGGCCAGGGTTTTCTCGTTCATGCGACGGGAGAGGCTTGTGTAGGAAACCAGGTCGGCGAACCCCACGGCACGTGCCAGCGGCAGCGGCGCATCGTCCTCGTCCCCTTCACGGCCTTCCTCGCTCGCCTGCAGGCCGGCTTCTGCCCGGACAGCCAGCCGCTGCACGCCGGCGTTGAGCTGGCGCCGCCAGGAGTAGACAAGCATTTCCTCGAGGGGGTCCACCAGCGCAGGCAGTTCATGGACCAGGCGTTTGCGGGCCTGGGCGTCGGTCAGCCCCTGCTCATGGACCATGTCCTCGACCAGGGCCTCGATCTGCCACACCACCATGCGGTCCGTCATCTGCCCGATGGCCCGGGTCACCGAGATGGCGGCTTCCTCGGTGAGCTTGCCGGCCCGCACCATGCCTACCGCCGTGGACAGGGCAGCCTGGTCCCGCTCTGTAAAGGCGACGTCGTCGTCTCCCCAGTTGGGAAAGCCCAGGGCACGCCACAGTTTGCGCGCCGAGAGCAGCGACAGGCCCACACCGCCGGCCACTTCGCGGCGGCGCAGCTTGCGTTCCCCGCCGAGAAGCCGTGCTTCGAGGGTTTTAGCCGCAATGCGCTCCGCGGACAGGGTGCCGGTGGCCGGATTTTCGACGACGGTGCCCGCCACCTCCCGGTCACCGCTATCCTGCGCACCGGACTCGTCAGTGCCCGCCATATCCGTGTTGGCCTCAGGGGTGCCGGCGTCCTGCGTGCCAGTCTCCTGGCCGCCGCGCTGATCCTCATCGTTCATCTCTTCCACCTTCTCTCACATCCCGCGGAAAGCGGTCGCCGGGCCCATCCGGCGCCTGACCCAATCCAAATGGTTCCTCGTCCGGCAGCTCATCAAGGGCGTCCAGCAGGAACCTGTGGAAGGTGGCAACTTCCGGCACGTCCTTCAGCATGGTGCCGAAATGGTGCCCGGCATCCAAGGATATATTCCCCGAGCGCAACATCCGTTGGAGCATCGACTGGCTGATTGTGACATTACGCACCGACACCAGGAAAACCTGCCGGTCCCGGCGCCGGAGCATGCCGTGGCGTGCCAGGACCCGGTGGCTGGTCAGGATGTACCGGGTGCTCTGCCATCGCAGGAGCCGTGGCAGGCAGTACCCCAGGAGGATCCACAGCCCGGCCAGCACGCAGCCGGCCACCGCCCAGAACGTCCATTCCCCAGTAACGGCCGGGGCCAGTGCAGAGAGTCCGCCGCGGATTATCCACGCGCTGGCAAAGGCAGCAAGGGCGGGCACCAGGATGAAAACCACCGCCGGGATGAACAGCACCCTGGGCTGCGGGCGGGTCATCACGATCACCTGCTCGCCCGGGAGGAGTTCTTTACGCATAACCGCTTTCGCCGGCCCCCTGTTTATGCGTTCCGGCCCCGTGCCGGCCTGAATCCTGGGGCGACCACGGCCGGAGGTGGACCACGTCCCCCGCCGTCACCACGTGCTCGTGGGCAGCGGCATCCACCACCAGCAGGGAGCCGGAGTCATCAAGCCGGGACGCGTGGCCGATGATTTCGTGGTCGCCGGGAAGCTGGGCGCGGACCTGCTGCCCGAGGGTGACCATCGCCGTTTCGACGCGCTTGTGCAGGGACGGGCCGCCGGCGAGGCCGGCGGTGGCATCGCCGTCGGCATTGCAGAAGCTGCGGTAGAGCGAGCAAAAACGTGAGAGGTAGCTTTTCAGGAGGGCGGTGCGGTCAACCGTCCGGGCACCCTGCAGCTGGACGGACGTGGCGGTGGGCACCGGCAGCTCGTCCTCGGTGAGCGTGACGTTCAGTCCGGTGCCCAGAATGACGGGCGGCACCGAGCCGCCAACCATCGGGCCGAGCTGGGCGAGGATGCCGGCAATTTTTCCGCCCCGCACCAGGACATCATTCGGCCACTTCAGGTCGGCAGGAATTCCCGCCGTCTCATCCAGCGCGTCGCGCAGTGCGACGGCGGCCAGGAGGGACAGCCACGAGTACGTGTCGGTGGGCAGGGGCTGGCCGTTGGCATTCACCGGCCGGAGTACCAAGGAGACCAGCACGGAACTGCGGGCGGGGGCTTCCCAGACGCGGTCCAGGCGGCCGCGGGCGGCAGTCTGGTGCTCCGCCGTCAGGACCGCCAGGTCAGGCCAGGCCGAGGGATCAACGGCCACGGCCCGCAAAAGGTCGGCGTTGGTGGACCCGGTTGTCTCCACGACTGTCAGCTCCGGGATGCCGGTGGCGGCGAGGAAGTCGGAATCGGACAGGGCGTCCCGGTCCAGCGCTTTCCTGTCCAGGGCTTTCCTGTCCAGGGCCGGCCGCTCAGGCTGGCCCTCCGTTCCGGTCAGGTTCTCCTGCTGTCCACGGCTATCATCAGGGCGTGCGGCATCCATAGTTGAATCCTAGCGACTCGCCGGGCCGCGCGGCCGGGAAAGCACGTGGCCGGAGGCCGGTTCAGAGGAAGATGTCCGGGATGAGGTCTGCTTCGGCGGCGCCCCGGCTGTAGGGACGGAAATCCGTGACGCCCGCGGCGGCCAGGACCTGCTCGTCGATGTAGAAGTTGCCGGTGTTGCCGGCACCGGTAACGGGATGGCCTGCGGACGTCCCGCTCCCTGTGAGCACGGCGTGGGCTGCGTCGGCCATGATCTCGGGCCCGCGGGCTGCCCGGACCATCGACTCGCCGCCGGCCATGTTCCGGATGGCGGCCGTGTCGATCAGCGTCCGCGGCCACAGCGAGTTGACGCAGATGCCGTCCTTCTTCAGCTCCTCCGCCAGCCCCAGCGTGGTCAGGCTCATGCCGTACTTGGCCATGGTGTACGCCAGGTGCCGGCCGGCCCACTGCGGGTCGAGGTTCAGGGGCGGCGAGAGCGTGAGGATATGCCCGCCCGAGGATTTCCGCAGCGCCGGCAGGGCCAGCTTGGAGAGCAGGAAGGTGCCGCGGACGTTAATGTCCTGCATGAGGTCGTAGCGTTTCATGTCCACGGCATCGGTCGGGGAAAGGTCGATCGCCGAGGCGTTGTTGATGACGACGTCGATTCCCCCGAAGCGCCCGACGGCGGCCTCCACGGCGCGCGCCACGTCATCGTCGTTCCTGACGTCACCGACCAGAGGCAGCGCGCTGCCGCCGGCAGCCTCCAGTTCTTCGGCGGCGCTGTAGACCGTTCCCTCGAGCCTGCCGTGCGGTTCGCCGGTTTTGGCGAGCAGCACCAGGTTGGCACCGTCCCGCGCCGCCCGCCGGGCGATCGCGAGGCCGATGCCGCGGCTGCCGCCGGACATCAGGATGGTCCTGCCCTGCAGGCTGCCGGTAGCCAGGTAGGGGGTGGCCGGAACAGGGAAAGCGTCGCTCCTCGAAGTCATATCCACACTCTAGCCGGAAGTTGTTACCCGTGAGTAACATCTAGGCTTTCGTCGGCGCCACGGACGAAAATTGTAGGAACCCTACAGCGGTCCCGGGAATTTGCGTCACTAGACTAGCCATCAGGGCCTTGGATTTGTACGGATGCTACTTAAGCCGGCAGTCATCGCCCGCGTCACGCTGCCGCAGCAGAACAGCTACAGCACAACAGCTACAGAGCCGGAGACACTTGATGAGCCACGATCTGACCACGACGGCGGGAAAGATTGCCGATTTCCGCGACCGCCAGGCCCGTGCAGAGCAGCCCTCCGGCCCCGAAGCCATCGAGAAGCAGCATGCCCGCGGCAAGAACACCGCCCGCGAGCGCATTGACCTGCTGGTGGACCCGGACTCCTTCGTCGAGTTCGACGCACTGGCCGTGCACCGCTCCACGGCCTTCGGCATGGAGAAGAAGAAGCCGCTCGGCGACGGCGTGGTGTCGGGTTACGGAACCGTGGACGGCCGGCTCGTGGCCCTCTACAGCCAGGACTTCAGCGTTTACGGCGGCTCCCTGAGCCAGGTCAACGGCGAAAAGATCGTCAAGGTCCAGGAGTTCGCGCTGCGCAACGGATGCCCCGTGGTGGGCATCAACGACGGCGGCGGCGCCCGGATCCAGGAAGGTGTGGCCTCGCTGGCCATGTTCGCGGACATCTTCCGCAACAACGTGCACGCCTCGGGCGTGGTGCCGCAGATCTCGCTCATCATGGGCCCCTGCGCCGGCGGCGCCGCCTACTCCCCCGCACTGACCGACTACGTGGTGATGGTGGACAAGACCTCCCACATGTTCATCACCGGCCCGGACGTCATCAAGACCGTCACCGGCGAGGACGTGGACATGGAGACCCTCGGCGGCGCCCGGCAGCACAATGCCACCACCGGCACCTCCACCTACCTGGCCTCCGATGAGGCAGACGCCATTGAGTTCGTCCGCGAACTGCTGGACTTCCTGCCCTCCAACAACCTGTCCGAGGCTCCGGTGCTGGAGCACCAGCAGGAGCTCGAACCCGACGAGGACGACCTCGCCCTCGACACCCTGATCCCGGACTCCGCAAACCAGCCCTATGACATGCGCAAAGTCATCGAGCAGATCGTCGATGACGGGCACTTCCTGGAGATGCAGGCGCTCTACGCGCCCAACGTGATCATCGGCTACGGCCGGGTCGAGGGCCACACCGTGGGAATCGTGGCCAACCAGCCGCTGCAGTTCGCCGGCACACTGGATATCTCCGCTTCCGAGAAAGCTGCACGCTTCGTCCGCCACTGCGACGCCTTCAACATCCCGATCATCACCCTCGTGGACGTTCCGGGGTTCCTGCCGGGCAAGGACCAGGAGTTCCAGGGCATCATCCGCCGCGGCGCCAAGCTCCTTTACGCCTACGCCGAAGCCACCGTGCCCAAGCTGACAGTGATCACCCGGAAGGCCTACGGCGGTGCATACATTGTGATGGGCTCCAAGAAGCTCGGCGCCGACCTGAACCTCGCCTGGCCCACCGCCCAGATCGGCGTGATGGGTGCCCAGGGCGCCGTCAACATCCTCTACCGGCGCGACCTCGCCGCGGTTGCGGAGGCCGGCGGCGACGTGGAGGCCAAGCGGGCCGACGTGATCCGGCAGTACGAGGAAGAGCTGCTCAACCCGTACCAGGCCGCTGAGCTGGGCTATGTTGACGCGGTCATCGCCCCCTCGGACACCAGGCTGCAGATCATCAAGGGGCTGCGGGCGCTGCGCGACAAGCGTGCGGGCCTGCCGGCCAAGAAGCACGGGAACATTCCGCTGTGAGCGCCCTGACCCCCGCGGCCGGGCCTGCCGAAAACGCCCAGCCGGCCCAGCCCCTGTTTTCCGTCACCAAGGGCGAACCGACGCCCGAGGAGCTGGCGGCGCTTACCGCCGTCGTGCTTTCCCTGGAACCGGCCGCATCAGGCGGCCGGGCGAAGCCCAGCGTGCGGCAGTGGATGCGCCGGCAGCAGCTGCGGCTCGAGCCGGCGCCCGGTCCCGGCGCCTGGAAGCGGAGCCGGGGCTAAAAATTCAGTAAGTCTTTCATAACTGGACCCGCGGGATTAGTCTCGTGGGGTGACTACTGAATCCGCCGCCCCGGCACGCCCCCGGACCGCCATCGACTCCGTCGCCGACGCCCACACCGAAACCCTCCTTGCGCTGGACCCGAGCCTGGCCACCACGCTCGGCATCCCGGGGCACGACACCGAGTTCCAGGACTTCTCCCCTGCCGGGCTTGCCAGGTTTGCCGCAGCGGAACGGAAGACCCTGGACGCCCTTGAGGGGCTGGAGCCCGCCGATGACGTTGACGCCGTCACCCTCGACGCCCTGCGCGAACGCCTCGGCCTGCAGCTGGAGATCCATGAGTCGGGCTGGAACCTCGCCGAGCTGAACAACATCGATTCCCCGGCGCAGAACATCCGCTCGATCTTCGACCTCATGCCCACGGACACCGAGGAGCACTGGGCGAACATCGCCGGCCGCACCCACAGCGTGCCCGCAGCCATCGCCGGCTACATTGAGTCCCTGCGGACGGCCAAGGACACCGGAAAAGTCTCAGCCCGGCGCCAGGTCTCGATCGTGATCGAGCAGACCACCAAATACGCCGCCGAGGACGGCTTCTTCGCCAAGCTCGCCGCCGACGCCAAAACGGCGGAGGGCCCGCTGCCGGCGGAACTGCAGGAAAAGCTCGACGCCGGTGCTGCCGCCGCCCGCGCGGCGTACGCCGGGCTGGCGGCCTACCTGCGGGAGGAGCTGCTGCCCGTCGCCCCGGAAAAGGATGCCGTGGGCCGGGAACGCTACGCCCTCGCCTCGCGGGTGTTCCTTGGCGCCGCCGTCGACCTTGAGGAAACCTACGCCTGGGGCGTGGAGGAGCTCGAGCGGATCATCGCCGCCCAGGAAGCGGTCGCGGAGCAAATCAAGGCAGGCGCCTCCATCGCGGAAGCCAAGGAGATCCTCAACGCCGATCCCGCCCGGCAGCTCAAGGGAACAGACGCCCTTAAGGCGTGGATGCAGGAGTTGTCCGACCGCGCCGTGTCCGACCTTGCCGGCGTCCACTTCGACATTCCCGACGTCATGAAGACGCTTGAGTGCAGGATCGCCCCCACCGACGAGGGCGGCATCTACTACACGGGGCCGTCAGATGACTTCAGCCGGCCCGGCCGGATGTGGTGGTCCGTGCCCGCCGGTGAGGACACGTTCACCACCTGGGCCGAAACCACCACGGTGTTCCATGAGGGCGTCCCCGGCCACCACCTGCAGGTGGCCACCGCCGTCTACCGGCGCGAACTGCTCAACAGCTGGCGGCGGAATGTCTGCTGGACCTCGGGCCATGGCGAGGGCTGGGCCCTGTACGCCGAGAAGCTGATGGAGGAACTCGGCTACCTCAAGGACCCGGGCGACCACATGGGCATGCTGGACATGCAGCGCATGCGGGCGGCACGGGTGGTCTTCGATATCGGGGTCCACCTGGAGCTCGGTGTGCCCGCACGCTGGGGAACAGGCACCTGGACGCCGGAGAAGGGCCTGGAGTTCCTCCGGGCCAACCTGGACATCAGCGAGGGCAACCTGCAGTTCGAGTTCGCGCGTTACCTCGGCTGGCCGGGTCAGGCCCCGTCCTACAAGGTGGGCCAGCGCCTCTGGGAGCAGCTCCGCGCGGAGCTCGAAGCCCGCCCCGGCTTCGACCTCAAGGCGTTCCACACCAAGGCGCTCAACATCGGCTCCGTGGGCCTCGACACGCTCAAGCGGGCAATGCTCGGCTAATCCCTCCTCCGTTGGATAGAAGTTTTTGTACAGATATCGCGGGTTGAAGGCCTCCGAAGCCGCGATATCTGGACAAAAACTCGTGGCCTTTGGCGAGATGTTTGCCACAGGCACGGCGGGAATAACTTCACAAAAGTGCGGTGTGACGCTGATTTTCCGGCCATTCGGCACTTGCGACCGCCTGGCTTTGCGTAATATTTCTCAATATCGAGTGGAAGCTGTATTTTGTGCGGCCTAGCTTGTTGGGGTGAGCAATCAAACCACTTCATCCACGGCCGGACGTCCCGGCTTCCAGCTGCCCCGGTGGGCAGGTTCCTTTGGCTTCCAAATCATTGCGGCCCTGATCGTCGGGCTGGGGCTTGGCCTGCTGGCAAAGTACACCGGCAGCACCAAGACGAACCCCAACGGGCTCGGTGCAACGCTGCAGACCATCGGCTCCAGCTACGTGTCGCTGCTGCAGACCGCCGTTGTGCCGCTCATTTTCACGGCCGTGGTGAGCTCCATTTCCAACCTGCGTGAGGTCTCCAACGCCGCCCGGCTGGCCTGGAACACACTCCTGTGGTTTGCCATCACGTCCCTGATCTCCGTACTGATCGGCATTGGCCTGGGCGTCCTGCTGCAGCCGGGCGCGAACACCGGCATCTCCGGCGACGCGGAATATGACGGCAAGCAGGGCGACTGGTGGGCGTTCCTCACCGGACTGTTCCCGAAGAACTTCCTCGGCCTCGGCGCCAGCTCCACCGTTACCGACTCCGGCGCCGTGACCACCTCCGTGAGCTTCAACGTGCTGCAGATCCTGGTGATCGCGATCGCCGTCGGAGTCGCCGCGCTTAAGGTGGGCAAGCAGGCTGAGCCGTTCCTGGCCCTCAACGCCTCGGCCCTGGCCGTCATCCAGAAGGTCCTGTGGTGGATCATCCGCATCGCACCCCTGGGCACCGTGGGCCTGATCGGCAACGCAGTGGCTGTGTACGGCTGGGACACCATCGGCTCGCTGGGCAAGTTCACGGTGGCCATCTACATCGGCCTCGCCCTGGTCCTGTTCGGCGTCTACCCGGTCCTGGTCCGCTCGCACGGCCTGTCCGTCAAGCAGTACTTCTCCGGCGCCTGGCCCGCCATCCAACTGGCCTTCGTGTCCCGCTCCTCCATCGGCACGCTGCCGCTGACCCAGCGCGTCACCGAACGCAACCTCGGCGTCGCCAAGGGCTACGCCTCGTTCGCCGTCCCGCTGGGCGCCACCACCAAGATGGACGGCTGCGCGGCCATCTACCCGGCGGTCTCAGCCATCTTCGTGGCCCAGTTCTTCGGAATCCAGCTCGATTTCAGCCAGTACCTGCTGATCGCCCTGGTTTCCGTCCTCGGATCCGCAGCCACCGCCGGCACCACCGGCGCGGTCGTCATGCTGACGCTGACCCTCTCCACGCTGGGACTGCCCCTGGCCGGCGTCGGACTCCTGCTGGCGATCGACCCCATCCTGGACATGGGCCGCACAGCCGTCAACGTGGCAGGCCAGGCACTCGTGCCCACCATCGTGGCCAGGCGCCAGGGGATCCTCGATGAATCCCTCTACAACGCACCGCGCACCGGGGATGCCTTCCGCGAGGACGAGGCACCCGCGGCCGAGCGTGAACTGGCCGGCTCCAAGGCCTGACCCACTCTCGACGGCGTGTGCCCCGGGGATTTCCCCGGGGCACACGCATTTAAGGCAGCTAACCCTTGATGAAGAACTGCCAAATACGTGCCGGGCGGCGGGCACCGAGGGTAGGGTACGGGCATGGACATCATTCTGGTTCCCGGTTTCTGGCTCGATGGTTCATCCTGGTCCGGGGTCACTCCCCCGCTGGTGGAGGCCGGCCACCAGATCCATGCACTGACGCTCCCGGGACTCGAGGCCAAGGACGCCAACCGCTCCGGCATCGGGCTCCGCGACCACATCAACGCCGTTGTGGAGGCCATCGACGGAATCGAAGGCCCCCTGGTCCTGGTGGGCCACTCCGGCGGAGGGGCCATCATCCACGGCGCCGTGGACGAACGCCCGGACCGCGTCGCCAGAGCCGTCTACGTGGACAGCGGACCGCTCGGCGAGGGCGGGGTCATCAACGATGAGCTGCCAAGCGAGGGTGACGAGATCCCCCTGCCCGCGTGGGACGTTTTCGACGACGCCGACCTCACCGATCTCGACGACGGGCTCCGGGAAACCTTCCGCGCACGTGCCATCCCGCAACCCAAGGCCGTGGCATGCGACAAGCAGCACCTTCACGACGTGCGCCGCTACGAGGTCCCCGCCACCGTCATTGCCTGCGAGTTCCCGTCCTCCCTGCTGACGGAATGGATGGACGCCGGGCACCCGTACGTAGAGGAGCTGGCCCGGATCCGCGACGTTGAACTTGTGGACCTTCCCACCGGGCACTGGCCGCAGTTCACCAGGCCAGCGGAGCTCGGGGCCGCAATCCTCGCCGCCGTCGACCGCACCAACTGACAGGTGTCACCCGCCGGCCGGGACCGCCGCCGGGAACTGGCCGTCCCTGCCTAATGGCCCCTAGAGGCCGCCGATCACGCCTTTTTCCACTGCCTTCGTGACAGCGTCCGCCTCGGCCTGGGTGAGCGTGCCGTCCTTCACCGCCTGGTCGAGCCGGCCCTTCAAGGCAGCGGCGCGGTCGGTCTGCGCCTGGGTGCGGAGTTCCTCCAGGGCGGCTTTTACCTTGGCCTCATCGATCCCCAGGAACTTGGCCAGTGAGGCTGCAAGGGCCGCCTCCCTCGCCGCCCTGTCAGGCTTGGTGCCGTCGGCGTTCCGGCCGGGCGGGCGGTTGGCGTCGCGGAACGCCCTGAGCGCATCCTCGACCCTGGCCTGGTCCACTCCCAGCTTGGCCGCGAGGGCCGCAGCGTCCCGTCCGAGGACGCCGTGCCCGCGTCCGTTTCCATGGCCATGCCCGTTCCCGTGCCGGCCGATGTCCCAGCGCGGCCCGTCAGCGGGAGGGCCGGACGGGCTGCTTGACGGTGGGGTGGGCGTGGGAGCGGGCGTTGTTGCGGCCGCCACCCCGCTGACACCGAAGCCGGCGCCCAGAGCCAGGGCAGTCACGCCCAGCCCGAGGGCAACTTTCTTTGAACGCTCCATGATCCGCTCCTCGATCGGCCGGCCTGAGCATCTTCGCCGCCGTGCCGGCTAGGACAACAGGATGCACCCTGCTCCTCAAGAACGGCTTTCGTCCGGCTGTGAAGATCCTGTGAATCACGTCACTAACGCCGCGAATGCTCCCGCTGCGATTGCGCAGAGTGCAAACTTGCACGTAGTGTAATTGCGTGCCAACTCCCACTTCGCCGTCCTCTCCTTCGCGGGAGTCCCCCTCTGCTGAGACGGGCGGCCCGGCTTCCCGCCGTGAGCTGAACAAAGCCGCCACCAGGCAGGCGATCACCGATTCAACGCTTGCCCTGCTCCGGCAGAACGGCCCTGGCAATTTCACGGTCGAGGACATTGCAGAAGCAGCGGGCATCTCACGCCGGACCTTCTTCAACTACTTCGGCAGCACAGAGGCCGCCATCGCCTCCGTGACCAACGGTTTCCTGGACAGCGCCCTCGAGCAGTTCCGCCGGCGGCCCGCGGACGAGCCCATCCTCGAGTCGGCCCGCGCGGCCCTGGCGGAACTCGCGGACCCCATGACGGTGGCTCCGCTGGCCGAGCTGTTCGGCCTGACGCAGGGCAACCCGCTCATGGCGCGCTCCGAGCTGGAGGCCTGGGACCACTGCACCGAGCAGATTGTGGCAGCGGCCCGCGAGCGCTCCGGCACCGGCGACGGGACAGAACAGGACGAGCTTTACGTCCGGGCCCTCGCGGGCTCGGTGGTTTCCTGCGGCAAGGCAGCCATGGACGTGTGGTTCCACCGCTGCGGCCCCGACATGTCCCCCGAGTCGCTGTCCGTGCTCCGCCAACTGCTCATCGATTCGATGGCCCTGCTCGGATCCGGCTTCGCCGGCCCCGTACCGCCGCCGAAAGAAACTCCCGCCAAACCTTCCACCCGCAACGCAGAACGGTCCTGACATGGCACTTCTCCTGTACCGCCTTGGCAAGTTTTCCTATCGCCACCGCTGGCTCGTCGTCTCGCTCTGGCTGGCGGTTTTGCTGGCCGTCGGCGGCGCAGCCGCAGCTTTCCACGGCACGCTGTCCAACAACTTCCAGATTCCCGGCACCGAAACCCAGCAGATGGCCGACAAGCTCCAAAAGGACCTGCCGGCATCCTCCGGCGGCTCCGCCGGGGTTGTCTTCCAGGCAAATGACGCCCGGTTCAGCGAGGCGGGCAAGGAAGCGGTGGCCGCCGCCCTGAACAAGCTGGAGAACCTCCCGGACGTCCGCGGAACCGTCGATCCGTTCGCCACCCAGGCCCAGCTGGACAAGGCCGCCCAGGATCTCGCCGACGGCGAAGCCAAGGCAGTGGCCGGCAAGGCGCAACTGGAAAAATCCGCGGCCGAGCTGGCCGCCGGCAAGGAACAGCTGGCCGCTGCCGAGACGCAGATGACGGCGGCCGGGCTGCCGGCGCCGGTCATCGAGGCACAGCTGGGACAGCAAAAGGCCGCCCTTGCTGCCGGGCAGGAAAAGCTCGACGCCGGCACCAGGGAACTGGAGGCGGGTGAGGCAAAGCTGGCACTCGCCAAGCGCCAGATCGCGGCGTCGCAGGGAATGCGTTTCGTCTCGGAGGACGGCAAGGCGGCCATTGCGCAGGTCCAGTTCAAGACCTCCATCAACGGGCTGGACCCCGAGGTGCGCCAGGAAGTCCAGGACATCGTGCAGGAAGTCTCGTCGGCCGGGGTTACCGCGCTGCCGAGCAAGGAAATCAGCGAGGACGTCTCGGAGATCTTCGGCGCGGCCGAGGTCATCGGCATCGCGGTTGCGGCACTGGTGCTGATCGTCATGCTCGGCACCCTGGTCGCCGCCGGCCTGCCGCTGCTGATGGCAATTATCGGCGTGGCGGTGGGCGTCGGCGCCACCATGGCGCTGAGCAGCCTCGTCGACATGAGTTCCATCTCACCGATGCTCGCACTCATGCTGGGTCTCGCCGTCGGCATTGACTACTCGCTGTTCATCGTCAACCGCCACCGCGGCCAGCTGCTGGCGGGCATGGACGCCGAGGAGTCGGTGGCCCGGGCCACCGGAACCTCCGGCAATGCCGTGCTCTTTGCCGGCCTGACGGTCATCATCGCCCTCGCCGCGCTGGTGGTCCCGGGGCTGCCGTTCCTCGGCGTCATGGGCGTCTCCGCAGCCGGGACCGTTGCAGTGGCCGTCCTCGTGGCACTGACGCTGACACCGGCCATCCTTTCCCTGGTGGGAACCAGGCTGATCTCCAGGCGCGCCTGGGTCCGGGCCGAGAAGCACAATGCCGACCCCAACAGTGAGGCGGAGGACCGTGCGAAGGACGAACACCGCAGCAGCCACGGCTGGGGCGGGCTCGTAACGCGGCATCCGGTGCTGGCCATGCTGGCCGGTGTCCTGGTGCTGGGAATCGTGGCCCTGCCGGCAGCCCAGCTGCGGCTGGCACTGCCCGACGGCGCCTCCGAGCCCGCCGATTCCCAGGCTTTCCAGGCCTATGACGCCACCAGGCGCAGCTTCGGCGAAGGAATGACCGGGCCGATCATCGTGGTGGGCGATTTCCCGGCCGGCCTGAGTGAAGCGGAGGCAACGGCCAAGCAGCTGGACGTCGCGGACATCCTGCGCAGGACGGAAAACGTCACGGCGGCCATCCCGGTGGCGCTGAGTGAGGACCGCGGGACGGCGGTGTTCCAGGTCATCCCCAAGGAGGGGCCGGCGAGCGCCAGCACCGTGGATGTGGTTTCCGACATCCGTGCCGAGAGGTCCGAAATCGAAGACGCTACCGGCGTCAGCATTGGCCTCACCGGCCAGACCGCAGGCAACGTCGATGTCTCCACCAAGCTCGGCGACGCCCTGCCGTCCTATCTGGCCATCGTGGTGGGGCTCTCGCTGGTCCTGCTGCTTCTGGTGTTCCGCTCCATCGTGGTGCCGCTTCTGGCAACCGGCGGCTTCCTGCTGTCGCTTGCGGCCGCCTTCGGCGCCGTGGTGGCGGTCTACCAGTGGGGCTGGCTGGGTGCGGTGTTCGGCGTCGACAATCCCGGTGCCGTGCTGAGCTTCCTGCCCATCATCCTGATCGGCGTGCTGTTCGGGCTGGCCATGGACTACCAGGTGTTCATCGCCTCGGGCATGCGTGAGTCCTTCATGCACGGCGAGTCCGCCAAGCACGCCGTCCGGTCCGGTTTCAGCCACGCTTCCGCGGTAGTCACCGCCGCAGCCATCATCATGGTCAGTGTGTTCGCGGGCTTCATCTTCTCGCACCTGAACATGGTCCGGCCGCTCGGCTTCGCGATGGCCTTCGGCGTGCTGGTCGACGCGTTCGTGGTGCGCATGACGATCGTCCCGGCCGTCATGTACCTCCTCGGCGACAAGGCCTGGTGGCTGCCGCGCTGGCTGGACCGCATCCTGCCGGATGTGGATGTGGAAGGCGCGAAGCTCGGCAAGCGTGCACCGGTGGCCAGCGCTCCCGATCCCGAGCCCGACGCCGAGCCGGCGGAAGCCGGGGCCCGCTAGCTGCCATGAACTAGGCTGGAGCCGTGACCCGCCTCATTCTTGCTTCCCAGTCCCCCGCCCGCACCAAGCTGCTCACAGAGGCCGGCATCGAACACCAGGTCCTTGTGTCCGACGTCGACGAGGACGCTGTCCAGGAACGCTACGGCGTCACCGATCCGCACGACACCGCCCTCCTTTTGGCCCGCGCCAAGGCCGAGGCCGTCGCGTCCCTCCCGGAAGCCGAGGGGGCACTGGTGCTGGGCTGCGACTCGGTGTTCGAGTTCGACGGCGAGTCGCACGGCAAGCCGTACACCGTGGACGTGGCCCGGCAGCGGATGCTGCGGATGAGCGGCAGCAGCGGGGTCCTGCACACCGGCCACTGGCTGGTGGACTGCCGCGACACGGACGACGACGGCGGCTCGGGCGCGACGCTGGGCAGCGTCGCGTCCGCGGAGGTGCACTTCATGGACATGGAGCTCGCCGAGATCGACGCCTACATCGCCACCGGCGAACCGCTGCACTGTGCGGGGTCCTTCACCATCGACGGCCTGGGCGGAGCCTTCATCAGGAAGGTCGACGGCGACCCGCACGCCGTTGTCGGTTTGTCGGTGTCCACGCTCCGGTCCCTGCTGGCCCAGGCGAACGTGAGCATCACCGAGTTCTGGCAGGACCTGCCCGACGCGGCAAATCCCGGGGAGTTGTAGCTTCCCTACAAAGGCCGGGCCTCTTACACGCGGATTCCGCCAGCAATATCAGCGGAATCCTCAAATTCAGGCTAGGCTCCCTGAAGGAAAGAAGGAGACGCCTTGTCAGTAAAGCCGGAGCAGTCCGCAGGTCCAGTGCAGTCAAAAATCACCAAGGTTCTGATCGCGAACCGCGGTGAAATCGCCGTCCGCGTCATCCGCGCAGCCCGGGACGAGGGCATCGCCTCCGTCGCCGTCTACGCCGAACCCGACCGGGACGCCCTCCACGTCCGGCTCGCCGACGAAGCGTACGCCCTGGGCGGCAACACTGCAGCCGAGTCCTACCTCGTCATGGACAAGCTGATCGAGGTGGCCCGCCAGTCCGGCGCCGACGCCATCCACCCCGGCTACGGTTTCCTGTCCGAGAACGCCCAGTTCGCGGCCAAGGTCATCGACGCCGGCATCACCTGGATCGGTCCCTCGCCGGAATCCATCTCCGCCCTGGGCGACAAGGTCCAGGCCCGGCACATCGCCGAGAAGGTGGGCGCCCCGCAGGTGCCCGGCACCGCCGACCCCGTCGGGTCCGCCGAGGAAATCCTGGAGTTCGCGGACAAGTTCGGCCTGCCCGTGGCCATCAAGGCCGCGTTCGGCGGCGGCGGCCGCGGCATCAAGGTGGCCCGCACCCGCGAGGAAATCCCCGAGCTTTTCGACTCCGCCGTCCGCGAAGCCACCGCAGCCTTCGGCCGGGGTGAATGCTTCATCGAACGGTTCCTCGATGCGCCCCGCCACGTCGAGACGCAGTGCCTCGCCGACGCGCACGGCAACGTCGTGGTCATTTCAACCCGCGACTGCTCGCTCCAGCGCCGCAACCAGAAGCTCGTGGAGGAAGCCCCGGCCCCGTTCCTGACGGCGGAGCAGAACGAACGCCTGTACGAGTCCTCCAAGGCCATCCTGAAGGAAGCCGGCTACCTCGGCGCCGGCACGTGCGAGTTCCTTGTCGGCCAGGACGGCACCATCTCCTTCCTCGAGGTCAACACCCGCCTGCAGGTGGAGCACTGCGTGTCCGAGGAAGTCACCGGCATCGACCTGGTCCGCGAACAGTTCCGGCTGGCCCGCGGCGAAGAACTGGGCTACGGCGACCCCGAGGTCCGCGGGCACTCCTTCGAGTTCCGCATCACCGGCGAGGATCCGGGCCGCAACTTCATGCCCGCCCCCGGCACCGTGAGCACGCTGAAGAACCCCACCGGCCCCGGCGTCCGCATCGACTCCGGCATCGAACAGGGCGACGTCATCAGCGGCAACTTCGACTCCATGCTGTCCAAGCTGATCGTGACCGGAGCGAACCGCCCGCAGGCCCTGCAGCGCGCCCGCCGCGCCCTCGAGGAAATGGTCGTGGAAGGCATTCCCACCGTCATCCCGTTCGACCTGGCAGTGGTTTCCCACCCGGCCTTCGCGCCGGCAGAGGGCCCGTTCAGCGTCCACACCCGCTGGATCGAAACCGAGTTCGTCAACGACCTCCCCGCCTGGACGCCTGACGGCGCTGCCCCTGAGGGCGAGGAACCCGGCGAGCGGCGCACCGTGGTGGTGGAAGTCGGCGGCAAGCGCCTCGAAGTGGCCCTGCCGGCCAGCCTGGGCTTCACCGGGAACGCGGCTGCCGGCGCGAAGCCTGCCAAGTCCAAAAAGCGCGGCCGCAGCGGCGGCGCCACCGCCGCTGCCGGCGGCAACGCCCTGACCTCCCCCATGCAGGGAACCATCGTCAAGGTGGCCGTCGCCGACGGCGACGTCGTCGCCGAAGGTGATCTCGTCGTCGTGCTTGAGGCGATGAAGATGGAGCAGCCGCTCACCGCACACCGTGCCGGCACCATCACCGGCCTGACGGCCGCGGCGGGCCAGACGGTCTCGGCCGGCGCCGTGATCGCGACGATCGAAGACTAAGTTCCAACAAACGGAAATGCCCGGTGTGAACCACACCGGGCATTTCCGTTTAAGCAAGCGGGCAGGAATCAGGCCACGTTGTTCTCGTAGTCCGTGTCCTTGGTTTCGCGCGTGATCCACAACGCGATGAAGGTCAGCACGGCTGCGACGGCCATGTAAACGCCGACGAGCCAGGTGCTGCCGCCGGCCGCCTGCCACAGCGCAATCGCGATGAACGACGCCGGGGCGGCACCGATGACGCTGGAGAGGTTGTAGGCCACAGCCGAGCCGGTGTACCGCACATTGGACGGGAACAGCTCGGGCAGGATCGCCGCCATCGGCCCGAACGTAAGCCCCATCAGCGTGAAGCCGACGATGAGGCCGACGATGGCCGCACCCGGGCCGGGGCCGAACATGGTGAACCACAGTGCGCCGAACACGAAGATGCCGGCGGTGACGCCCATGAGGAACTTGCGGCGGCCCCATTTCTCGGCCAGCGGGCCGGAGACGAGGGTGAAGATGCCAAAGAAGACGACGCCGAGGATCAGCATCCAGAGGAAGTCACCGCGGGGCACGCCGAGGCCGGGCACGAAGTTGGCCACCTCGGCGGCGGACATCGGCTTGCCGGCCTTCTCGGCGGCGGCCTGCGCGGCCTCGACGGAGGCCGGCTTGGTGCCGTACGTCAGGGTGAAGGAGGTCATGATGTAGAACAGCACGTACGTGGCCAGCATGATGAAAGTGCCGGCCAGCACCGGGCGCCAGTGGCTCTTGATTGTGGCGGCGAACGGAACCTTGGCCACCTTGTCTTCCTTCAGGACCTTCTGGAAGGAGACACTCTCCACGAGCTTTAGCCGGACGTACAGGCCCACGATAACCAGGACGGCGCTGAGCAGGAACGGAACGCGCCAGCCCCAGGCGGTGAACTCCTCGGGGCTAAGGGCGGCGTTGAACCAGATGAAGAGCAGGTTGGCCAGGATGAAGCCAATGGGGGCGCCGAGCTGCGGGAAGGTTCCGTAGACGGCACGCTTGCCCTGGGGTGCGTTCTCGGTGGCCAGGAGCGCTGCGCCGGACCATTCCCCGCCCAGCGCCAGGCCCTGGGCGAAGCGCAGCAGCACCAGCAGCAGCGGTGCAAGCACGGCCCAGCCGGCCACCGAGGCCGTGGGCAGCAGTCCGATGAAGAACGTGGCGAGACCCATGGTGAGCAGGGACGCCACCAGGGTGCCCTTGCGGCCGAACTTGTCGCCGAAGTGCCCGAACAGGACCGAGCCGATGGGCCGGGCGATGAAGGCGACGCCGAAGATGGCGAACGAGCTCAGCAGGGCGTTGATCTCGGTGGCTTGCGGGAAGAACAGCTTCGGGAAAACCAGCACCGACGCCGTTGCGTAGATGTAGAAGTC
This sequence comes from Arthrobacter sp. NPDC057388, assembly GCF_042668165.1. NCBI lineage: Bacteria > Bacillati > Actinomycetota > Actinomycetes > Micrococcales > Micrococcaceae > Arthrobacter > Arthrobacter sp. NPDC057388. Next base: position 71,643 of record NZ_JBHVBL010000007.1, on the reverse strand, counting down.
ATAGAACTCGATCGTCGTTCCGATGAGGCTGGCAAAGATCACTTTGCCCTTGGAGTTCACCGGTTTGGCGGTGCCATGTTCCGTTGACGTTGCAGGCGATGACATGTGGGGACGCTTTCATGAGAACCAGGGGACTCCGCGCGGAGACCCCTCCAAACATAGGAATAAAACAGAGTTCTATCTTAGTTCCCGCTGTCCACCTAACGGACAAGCGGTCCAGCATACGGACTTTCCTGGTTGTCTCACCATGAGGTCGTCCAGCAAGCCTAACGCCGCCCGCCAGCTGGCTGATAGGCAAATGTCACAGCACGTTAACAAAGGGCGACCGTCTGCGAAACGCGCCATCCCTACCTTGGAAGAACAACATTCCCCAAGGAGGTATACCGTGACTGCTGACCGCACCGCAGACGCCGGAACCCACAATTCCCTCGATCTTGCCGCCGCCACCACTACCGATGCACCCGCCCTTGAAGAGCGCCCCGGACGCTGGATCGCCAACTGGGATGCCGAGAACAGGCACCAGTGGGAATCCCAGGGCCGCTCCATCGCGCGCCGTAATCTCAACTGGTCCATTTTTGCCGAATTCCTCGGCTTCGTCGTCTGGCAGCTGTGGTCCATCGTCGTAGTCCAGCTCCCCGCAGCAGGATTCACGTTCAGCACCTCCGAAATCTTTTGGCTCATCTCCATGCCGAGCCTCGTCGGCGCCACGCTCCGCATTCCCTACACGTTCATGGTTCCGCGCTTCGGCGGCCGGAACTGGACCATCGTCTCCGCTCTGCTCCTGCTGATCCCGACCATCGGCCTGGCTATGTGCGTCTCCAACCCGGAAACGCCGTTCGGCCTCATGCTGTTCGTGGCCGCACTCGCAGGCTTCGGCGGCGGCAACTTCGCCAGCTCGATGGCCAACATCACGTTCTTCTACCCCGCCCGCGAAAAGGGCTGGGCGCTGGGCCTGAACGCCGCCGGCGGAAACCTCGGCGCAGCCGTGGCCCAGCTTGCTGTGCCGATCGTCATCACCCTGCTGGCCGCCGGCACCGTCAACCTCCCCGTTGCAGGCCTCATGTGGGTACCGCTGATCCTCCTGGCAGCGTTCGGGGCCTACAAGTACATGAACAACCTCACGAGCGCCAAGGGCGACGTCGCCGGATCCCTCGCGGCAATCAAGGAACCCCACCTGTGGGTCATGGCCCTGCTGTACATCGGCACGTTCGGCTCCTTCATCGGCTTCGCCGGTGTCTTCCCGAAGCTCATCAAGGACTACTTCCCGGCGTTCTCCTCGATCCACGTCGGCGCCGTGGCCCTCTCCCTGGCCTTCCTCGGCCCGCTGGTCGGATCGCTGGCCCGCCCCTACGGCGGCCGCATGGCTGACCGCATGGGCGGAGCCCGGATGACCGTCTCCGCGTTCGCCGCGATGGCCGTGATCACCCTGACCATGATCTGGACCCTGCCGCTGAAGAACTTCTGGCTCTTCCTGGTCCTGTTCCTGATGCTGTTCACGGCCAGCGGCTTCGGAAACGGCGCCACCTACCGCATGATCCCGGTCATCTTTGCAACGTCCAGCCGCGCCGCACGCTCCGGGGCGAGCTCGGTGCAGACCCAGCGCCTGGCTTCCTCCGCGCTCGGCCTGATCTCCGCCATCGGCGCCTACGGCGGGTTCGTCATCCCGCAGGTGCTCAACGCCTCCAACACTGCCAGCGGCTCCTACACCCCGGCCTTTTACGGCTTCGTTGGAGCGTACGCCCTCATGCTGACCGTCTGCTGGTTCTTCTACATCCGCAACGCCAACCGAAACGCGATGGGACACGTCTAACATGACCAAAAGCGCCGACACGCACTGCCCTTACTGCGCCCTGCAGTGCGCCATGACGCTCAAGTCCCCGGCGGCTCCGGCCGCCACGGGCCCGGCCCCGGCTCTCCAGCCGGGGTCAGGCCCCGTGCCCGCCGTTGAAGTGAGCGGACGGAACTTCCCCACCAACCGGGGTGGCCTCTGCCGCAAGGGGTGGACGTCCGCCTCACTCCTGCAGCACCCCGGACGCGTCACCGAGCCCATGTTCAAGGGGCCCGACGGCGTCTTCCGCCCCATCTCCTGGGACGAGGCCCTGGGCCGGGTCACCGCAGCCGTCAAGGATGCCCGGGCCAGGTACGGCGCGGACTCCGTCGGTGTCTTTGGCGGTGGCGGCCTCACCAATGAAAAGGCGTACCAGCTGGGCAAGTTCGCCCGCCTCGCGCTGGGCACCTCGCGGATCGATTACAACGGCCGGTTCTGCATGTCCTCGGCCGCGGCCGCGGGCATGCGGGCCTTCGGCCTGGACCGCGGGCTGCCCTTCCCGCTGGAGGCTCTGGATACGGCCAGCACCATCCTGATGCTCGGCTCCAACGTCGCCGAGACCATGCCACCCTTCGTCCAGCACCTCCAGGGCGTCCGCGACGCCGGCGGCCTGATCGTGGTGGACCCGCGCCGTTCCGCCACCGCTGCATTTACCTCCGACGGCGGCGGCATCCACCTGCAGCCCCTTCCCGGCACCGACCTGACGCTCCTGCTCGGCCTCTCCCACGTGGTGATCCACGAGGGCCTCCTCGACGCCGCATACGTTCAGGCGCGGACCACCGGCGTCGACGCCGTGGTCCGGTCCGTCAATGCCTACTGGCCGGAACGGGTCCAGTCCATCACCGGCGTACCCGCAGAGCTCATCCGCGAAACAGCCCGCCGGCTGGCCAGCGGCGCCCGCGGGGGCGGCAGCTACATCCTGACCGGACGCGGCGTGGAGCAGCACGTGGACGGCACCGACACGGCCACCGCGGCCATCAACCTCAGCCTGTTGCTGGGTCTGCCCGGCAGCGCCCGCAGCGGCTACGGCACGCTCACCGGGCAGGGCAACGGCCAGGGTGGCCGGGAACACGGCCAGAAGGCCGACCAGCTGCCCGGATACCGCAAGATCACCGACCCCGCCGCCCGCGCGCACATGGCGAAGGTCTGGAATGTACCCGAGTCACTCATCCCCGGCCCCGGCCTGCCGGCCGTGCAGCTGCTCAAGTCGCTGGGACAGCCCGACGGCGTCCGGTGCCTGTTCGTGCACGCCTCCAACGTCGCGGTCGCGTCGCCGGATGCCAACGCCGTCATCCGCGGCCTCCGCAGCCTGGACTTCCTGGTGGTTTGCGACTTCTTCATGTCCGAGACGGCAGCCGAGGCCAACCTCGTCCTGCCGGTGCTGCAGTGGGCCGAGGAGGAAGGCACGCTGACCAACCTCGAAGGCCGCGTGCTGCGCCGCCGGCAGGCCATCCAGCCGCCGGCAGGTGCCCGCAGCGAACTGTGGATCATGGCCCGGCTGGCCGAGCTGCTTGAGGCGCCGTCCACCTACAGCGACGATCCCGAGACGGTCTTCGAGGAGCTGCGCCTGGCTTCCGCCGGCGGGGCAGCCGACTACTCCGGCATCGACTACGCCATGCTCGACGCTGGAGCGGCGGCCTACTGGCCGTACCCCACTGGCAGCAACGGAACCCCGCGCATGTTCCTGGACGCCTTTGCCCACCCGCACGGCAAGGCGGTCATGACGCCGGTGGCGCCCCGCCGCCGTCGTACTCCCCCGGCTGGCCCGGGACTGGACCTTACAGTCCCTGCCGCCAAGCCCATGACGCTCATCACCGGCCGGCTGCTGGAGCACTACCAGTCGGGCACCCAGACGCGCCGGGTGGCCGAGCTTCTGGGTTCCCAGCCAGAAGCCCGGATGCAGATCCATCCGGCAGCCGCCGCGGCCATGGGCATCACGGACGGCGCGGAGGTTTCGGTGGCCAATGAGCGCGGCGAAGTGGTCTGCCGTGCCGAGCTCAGCACCGCCATCCGTCCGGAAACTGTCTTCCTGCCGTTCCACTTTCCCGAACTGGAAAGCGCGAACCGGCTGACGGAGGCGGCCACGGATCCCATCTCCGGGATGCCGGAATTCAAGTTCAACCAAGTGTGGGTCCGGCTGGCAGCGGCCGCCCCGAGCAGCAGTGTTCTTCAGACAGCGGAGGCCTCATGAGCGAGCAGATTGTAATTGTCGGATTCGGTCCGGTGGCCGCCCGGCTGGTCGATGAACTGCTGCCGGCACTGCGTGCCGGGCAGGTGGGGCTGACGGTCATCGGCCAGGAAACTGAGGCCGCGTACAACCGCGTGCTGGTGGCGGACCTCGGCGTTGGCCGCACCACCGCCGAGGCGCTGGCCCTCGCCGACGCCGCGGCGCTGGTGGCCGACGGCGTGGACGTCCGGCTGGGCGTGAAGGTCCGGCGTGTGGACCGTGCCCGGCAGTCCGTCATCCTGTCCGACGGCAGCACCGCGCACTACGACCGGCTGGTTTTCGCCACCGGCTCCCGGCCCGTAATCCCCAACCTCACCGGGCTGAACCCGGATCCCGCCGCTCCCGTCCTCCCTCCGGGTGTCACGGCACTCCGTGACCTCCGCGACGCCGAGGTCCTGCGAGCTGCCGTCTCAGGCCGGAAGCGTGTGGTGGTGCTGGGCGGCGGCGTGCTGGGGCTGGAGACGGCCCTTGCGGCCGCAGAGGAAGGCGCCACGGTCACGGTGGTGCACAACGGTCCGCACCCGCTGGGCCGGAACATCGACCGCGGCGGCGGTGCCGTCCTGGCCGCGAGCCTGCGCAACTGCGGCGTCCGCGTGGCCGGCAACGCCCGCTCCACGGGCATTGAGCACAACGGCCCCGACGGCGGGTTCTCGGCACTGCTGCTTGACGACGGATCGGCGATCGACGGCGACCTGCTGGTCCTCTCCTGCGGTGTCCGGCCGCGCATCGAGCTCGCCGAGGGCTGCGGGCTCTCCACCGGGGCGGGCATCCTGGTGGACCACCGGCTTCGCGCCCACCACGAGCCGCACATCTTCGCCATCGGTGACTGCGCCGAGGTCCGCTGCCCCGATCCTGCCTGCATCGAGTGCCGCACCGCGCGCGCTCCTTCAGGTCTGGTGGGGCCCGGCTGGCGGCAGGCAGAATGGCTTGCCGAATACCTGCTCCTGCTGTCCGAGGGGGCCGACGCAGATGCATTGCCTCCCCTCCCCCAGGAAAAGCCGGGCGTGGTGGTACTGAAGGCCCGGGGCATGAACATGGCCGTGGCCGGGGACAACTCAGCCGAACCCTGGGATGAGGAAGTCCTGGCAGCCGGCGCCGTCAACGGCCGCCCGCGCCTGCAGATCGCCCAGTGGGCGGACCCCGAGCACGGGCGCTACGTGAAAATGACCACCCGCGGCGGAGTGCTGGAAGGCCTGGTCAGCGTGGGCATGCCACGGACCGCAGGAGAGCTCGTGCAGCTCTTTGAGCGCGGCGCCGAGCTGCCGGCCGACCGTTCCCTGCTGCTCCGCCTCGACGGCCCCGACCAGCTTGCCGCGGCCGGGGCCTCCAACGACCCCGAGAGCACCGTCTGCCGGTGCGCGGGGGTCAGCGGAGGCAAGATTGCCGAAGCCGTGGCCGGCGGCTGCTCCACAGTGCCCGAGGTTTCCGCCGCCACCCGCGCCGGCACCGGCTGCGGCGGCTGCCACGAGGACATCAAGGGGCTGATCGAGAAGCACTTTCAGGGAGCGGCCGCCTGAAGGCTGACATGTTCTTGGGTTCCGGCCGAGAATTGAGCTAAACAATTACTAATACGGGATAAAAGTATCGAATAAAAAATCTGCCCCTTAAGGCGGCGCAGCCCTTGCCTCTGGACGATGCGGCGAATAGCATCATTTCCACTTGCGCCGGCTGCTCCGGCCGAACAATGGGCGGTTTTTCTTTACGGCCGCAGTCAGGGCTTGTCCCGAATTTCTTTGGGCGTACGGTCTCCTGCATGTGATTATGCTGGTGCGCCAGGCACCGGTTTGACGGAATAAAACCCTTATGGGCAATGGCGCCCATGTGCTCTGACATCCCACAGGTGGCGAGGTGGCCATCCGGGTATTCCGCGGGCCGCCCAAACGATGGGTCACAATCATGTTCAAAAGACTTCTCACGTTGATGGCTGCAACTGCGCTGGCCGTTTCCACGCCGCTTTCGGCCTCCGCCGCACCCACGGTCGAGCAGAGCTACAGTTCCCTGGCTGCGCGGTGGTGGATCTGGGCCGGATCGCAGCCGGTTCCCACGAACCCGCTCGTAGACAAAACCGGCAAGGACTGCGCCAACGGGCAGACGGGGAACATTTGGTTTCTAGCGGGCGTCAGCGGCGGCGGGGACGTATCGCGCACCTGCACGGTTCCCGGCGGGTCCGACCTCTTCTTTCCCGTCATTAATATCGTCGACATTGAAGCCAAGGCTGACAACGTCAGCACTGGTGCCGTCCGCAAATTACTCGCGGGCCTGAAAGTCGAGAGCGGAACAAGTAATTTGACGGTCACTCTTGACGGTAAGGCCATCGGCCCAGATGTCATCCGGTATGAGGAAAGCCCGTTTTTTACGCTCACCCTTCCTAAAAACAATATCTTCCGCAGTCCTGCGGGAGTTTATGAGCCGTGCGCAGATAACGGCTACTACGCTCTCATCCGGGGCGTAACTCCGGGCGAGCATACACTCAACTTTACGGGCACATATAAGGGAACGCTTTTTGAATTTTCCATCAACGCAACGTATCACCTGACCGTAACCGGCTGACCAGTAAAAGCCACGATCAGCTGGCCGGCCCCGCCGCTGCAGGGCCGGCCAGCAGGCCGCCCACTGGAAGGTGCCGCGTCACACAAATCGGACGTGCCGTGGCTGGCCGGTAGCATCGGGAGCATGAATGCCGACGAAGACGACGACATCACCGAAGAGCTCCTGGCCGAGGCCGACAAGCTCACCGGGCTGAGCCTTGAACTCCTGGGGCTGGACCCGCACCCTGACGACATGACCGCTGAACAACGGCTCCAGTTCGACCCCGAGGACCTGGCCGAGATGGCCATCGCCGGCAGCCCCGATGAGCGGGAGCGGTCCGTGCACCAGACCCGACTGCTGGCAGGCTTGCTGTGGAACTCGTCCAGCATCCTCATCGACCAGCTGTTCCGCGACCTTGGCACCCTGCACGGGCTGGACGCCGTCACACCTGAAGCCATCGCCGGAACGTCCGTGCTGTCGTCGCTGCCTCCGCAGTTCGCCGCCAGCTATGACGCCAAGTTCACGCAACGGTTCATCGTGGTGGCATCGGACGTCACGGCGTCCCTTGCCCGCGGCTGGACCGCTCCGGGCTGCCTGGCAGCCGAGCTCGCGGTCCATTGCCTCCTCGACCAGGCCCGGATCACCGAGGACATCTACGAGCTCGACCTCCCCGAGGAGTGGCGGGCCATCGTGGAGGAAGTCCTGCTCGAGGACGCCGACTCGGAAACGCTGTACGCGGAGGCTGCCGGCGAGGCGGTCAGCGGCAAGCTCGACATCAAGCGCTGGTTCGAGCCCTTCGCCCCCGGCGACGCCGTTCCCCCGTACGCCTGCTCCTGAGCCGCGGATACCTGTACGGGATTTGACGCCCGTTACTTCGTGCCGCGTCCCGCTTCCGTGGCCGTGATGTTAAAGGAACCGTCCAGCTTCACCGTGGCCCTGGAGCCGTCGGCCTTCGTGATGTGCGCTTCGTAGACCGCACCCTCGGCGTCGGTTTCCATGCGGTGCACCGTCGCGCCGGGGTTGGCGGCCAGCACCGCGTTCCTGACACGGGTGGCCGTGCTTCCCGTCAGCTGCTGTTCGGTGATCCCGTTGGCCTGGTGCGCGCCGTTGGCGGAGCCCGTGCTGGACTGGCTGCCCGCGCTGGTGGACGAGGCGATGAGGGGGTAACCCATGGCGAGGTAGGCGCCGCCGCCCACGAGGGCCGCGATGAGGGCCGTGTTGATGGCCGCTTTCTGAACAGTGATCATGGCATGCTCCTGGCTTCCGCGGTCCGACCGTTCGGAAGAAAATCTCCGCATAGCTGACCGCTGGTGGGTCGGTCTGTCGGAGCCCGGTGCCGCCAATCCCGGGGATCGACAGTCAGAATTTTACTCAGCCCGGAGGGCGCCGCCTAGGAAAAACCCGCCATTCACAGGTTGCGCAGCAAACTACATGTGCACGTGCAGGCGGCGGGCAGCCTCGGAGATGGAACCGCTCAGGGACGGGTACACCGTGAAGGTGCTGGCGACGTCGTCGACGTGCAGTTTCTGCTTCACCGCAATGGAGATGGCGAAGATCAGCTCCGATGCATTGGCACCGACCACCACACCGCCGATCACGGTGCCTGATCCCTTGCGAGCGAAGATCTTGACGAAACCGTCCTTGACGTTGCGCATCTTGGCCCGGGCGTTGCTCTGCAGGGATAGTTTGATGATGTCGCCTTGGTACTTGCCGGACTCGATCTCCGCCTCGGACACGCCAACCGACGCGATTTCCGGCGACGTGAAGATGTTGGACGCCACCTGGTGCAGCTTGATGGGGGTGACCTGGTCGCCCAGGAAGTGCGCGATCGCGATCCGGCCCTGCATGGCGGCGACGGAGGCGAGCGCCAGGACACCGGTGCAGTCGCCGGCGGCATAGATGTTCGGGGCGGTGGTGCGGGAGACGCCGTCCACCTTGATGTGGCCGCTTTCGGTCAGCGCCACGCCGGCTTCCTCCAGGCCGATGCCGGCGGTGTTGGGAATGGAGCCGACGCAGACCAGGCAATGGCTGCCCGTGACCTTGGAGCCGTCACCCAGGGTGACCACCACGCCGGCGTCGGTCCGCTCCACGGCCTCGGCCCGCGACCGGGACAGCACCCTCACGCCGCGGCGTTCGAAGACGTCCTCCAGCACCTCGGCGGCGTCGGTGTCCGAGCCCGGCAGCACACGGTCACGGCTGGAGATCAGGGTGACCTTGGACCCCAGGCCGTTGTAGGCGGAGGCGAACTCGGCACCGGTCACGCCGGAGCCCACCACGATCAGTTCCTCCGGCAGCTCATCCAGGTTGTAGATCTGCGCCCAGTTCAGGATCCGTTCGCCGTCCGGCCGTGCCGTGGGCAGCTCCCGCGGGTGCGCCCCCACCGTCAGCAGGATGGCGTCAGCCTCGACGGTTTCGGTTCCGTCAGCAGTCAGGACCTCGATGGTGTGGTTGTCCACCAGCCTCCCGGAACCATTGAGGATCCGGACGTTCTGGTGCTCCAGCCCCGTCTGGATGTCGAGGGACTGCTGGCGGGCGAGGCCAAGCAGGCGGTCGTTGATGTGTTTGAGATCGGCGCGCATGACCGGAACGAAGTCCCCGCCGTCGACGTCGAACTTGACCCCCAGCTCCCCGGCACCGCTGACGCGGGTCATCAGGTCCGACGTCGCGATCAGCGTCTTGGACGGCACGACGTCGGTCAGCACCGCTGAACCGCCGAGGCCGGCGCGTTCGATGATGGTGACAATGGCTCCCAGCGAGGCGGCCACCATGGCGGCTTCGTAGCCACCCGGACCTCCGCCGAGAATTGCAATTCGGGGGGCGCTGAAATCAGGATGCATAGTCACAATCAGCCATTCTCCTGCATCCGGCGCCGGACCACCAACCTTCGGGGGCCGGCCAGCGGGCCGGCAAGGGCGCGTTTCAGCTGCCGGCACGCATCCAGGCACGGTAGCTTGGACCGGGTGAGCACAACAGAATTCCCCGGCACGGATCCCTTCGAGGCAGCGCGCACGGCTGCGGACTACATCGCGTCGGAGACCGGCGTGGAACGGCACGACACCGCCCTGGTCCTGGGCTCAGGCTGGGCCGAGGCCGCCGACCTCATCGGCGAAACCACCGCGACGCTGACCGCACCGGAGGTCCCCGGCTTTTCAGCCCCGGCAGTGGCCGGCCATGTGGGCACCATCCGGTCCGTGCTGACCAGGGAAGGCAAGCGCGCCCTGGTGCTGGGCGCCCGTACCCACTACTACGAGGGCAAGGGTGTCCGGGCCGTGGTGCACGGCGTGCGCACCGCGGCTGCCGCCGGCTGCAAGACCCTGGTTATTACGAACGGCTGCGGCGGACTCAATGAGGACTGGGCGCCGGGCACCCCGGTGCTCATCAAAGATCACATCAACCTCACCGCGACGTCCCCGCTGGAGGGTGCAACGTTCGTGGACCTGACAGATCTGTACTCGTCCCGGATCCGGAAACTGGCCCGCGAGGTTGACCCTTCGCTGGCTGAAGGCGTCTATGCCCAGTTCACCGGCCCGCACTACGAAACACCGGCCGAGGTTCAGTACGCCAAACGGATCGGTGCGGACCTGGTGGGCATGTCGACGGCGCTGGAGGCCATCGCCGCGCGGCACGCCGGCATGGAGGTCTTTGGCATCTCGCTCGTCACCAACCTTGCCGCGGGCATCAGTCCCGCGCCGCTGAGCCACGAGGAAGTCCTCGAGGCCGGGCACGCTGCCGGCCCGCGCATCTCCAAGCTCCTGGCCGAAATCATCAGCATGCTCTGACGGGCGCTAGGTGACCGCGCGTTTGTCGTCAGCGAGGAGCCGGGCCAGCGCGCCGGCACGCGCTTCCGGGAACCGCCGCTCCAGGGACTGGGCAATGCCTGCCAGGGTTTGGCGCGCCAGTTCGGTCCGCCAGGCCAGCTCCGCCTGGCGCATGGCCTGCGAAATAGTGCAGTTCCGGACGTAATCCTCGTCCGCGTCACCACCGGGGCAGTTCCCGAGGATGCCGTCGCAGCGGAACGCCAGGTCCCGGCCTTCGATCGCCAGCACCACATCCAGCACCGAGATCCGGTCTGGCCGGCGTGCCAGCTGGAAACCTCCCCTGGGGCCGGACACCGACTGCAGGACACCGGCACGCACCAGGCACTGCAGCTGCTTGTTGAGGTAGGCCGGGGGCAGGTCATAGAGCTCGGCCAGCCGGCCGCTGCTGATCGGTTCCCCGGCGGGCGCCCACGCCATGTTGACGCAGCAGTGGAGGGCCCACTCCACCCCCTGGTTCAACTTCACAATCCAGACGCTACGGGTCCGGATTTTTTGCTGTCAAGGAACGGACGGGGTGCCAGGAACCGGTGACGTGGCGACCGGTCCCCCGGCCCGTCCGGCACCGCTCCCCCGCACTTTGACGATAGTTTGGTTTCCATGACGTCTTCGGAAGCCGATCTGCAGCTGCTCAACGATGCCCGCGCCTGGGCCGCCCAGGATCCCGATCCACGGACCGCCGCAACGCTGACGGAACTCGTGAAGCTCACGGAGGCCGGCACCCCGGCCGCGCGGCAGGATCTCGAGGACAGCTTCCGGGGAACGCTGCAGTTCGGAACTGCAGGCCTGCGGGCTGCGCTTGGGCCGGGCCCCAACCGGATGAACCGGGTCGTGGTCCGGCGCGCAGCGGCGGGCTTCGCCACTTTCCTGCTCCGCGCCGTGGCGGAGGCTGCGCCCGGGACCCGGCCGCGCGCCGTCGTCGGCTATGACGCCCGCTACAACTCGGACATTTTCGCTACGGAGACGGCGGCGGTGTTCACCGCCGCCGGCATCGAAACGTTCCTGATGCCGGCCGCCCTGCCGACGCCGCTGCTGGCGTATGCGGTCCGGGCGCTGGAGTGCGACGGCGGGGTGATGGTCACGGCCAGCCACAATCCGCCGCAGGACAGCGGTTACAAGGTGTACCTCGGCCGGCATGCTGTGGAGGAAAGCGGCCGCGGCGCGCAGATCGTGGCGCCCTACGACGCCCGGATCGCCGATGAAATAAGCAGGACGGGTGAACTTGCCTCGATCCCCCTGGCCCAGGACGGCTGGACGGTTCTGGACAGCGGGATCGTCGAGAACTACGAGGCTGCGACGGCCGGGCTGGCCGACCGCCCGCTCTTCCCGGCCCGGGACCTGAAGATCGTGCTGACGCCGCTGCATGGCGTCGGCGGAGCGACGGCTGTCTCCGTGCTCCGGGCGGCCGGGTTCACGGACGTGACGCTGGTGAGCGAACAGGCGGAGCCCGACCCGGACTTCCCCACCGTCAGCTTTCCCAATCCCGAGGAACCCGGCGCCCTGGACCTGGCACTGGGGGTGGCGATGCAGGCCGACGCGGACATCGTCCTGGCCAACGACCCCGACGCCGACCGTGCGGCGGTGGCCGCGAAGGATCCGGACACCGGTGCTTGGCGGATGCTGCGGGGTGATGAGGTGGGCGCCCTTCTGGGGGCGCATGTGGCGGCGCGGCTGGCTGCCTCCGGAGCGGAGGCAGAGGCCGGCGTGTTCGCCAACTCGGTGGTTTCGTCGCGGCTGCTTGCGCGGATCGCCGCGGCAGCCGGGTTTGCGCATGAGGAAACGCTGACCGGGTTTAAGTGGATTTCCCGCGTTCCGGGCCTCGTCTACGGCTACGAGGAGGCGCTCGGCTACTGCGTGGCACCGGACCTCGTCCGCGACAAGGACGGTTTGTCGGCTGCTGTGCTCATCGCGGAGCTCGCGGCCACGGCCAAGGCCGAGGGCAAGACGATCTTCGACACCCTGGACGAGCTGTACCTCGTCCACGGGCTCCACGCCAGCGACCAGCTGAACATCCGCGTCGGGGACCTGGGCCTGCTGGATGCCATGATGAACCGGCTGCGCGTGAACCCGCCCGAATCGTTCGGCGGCTCAGCCGTGGAGTCATTCGTGGATCTGGCCGAAGGCAGCGACCAGCTGCCTCCGACCGACGGGCTGCTCTACGTGACCCGCGACCTCAGCCGCGTGATCATCCGGCCCAGCGGCACGGAGCCCAAACTCAAGTGCTATCTGGAGGTCATCCGGAGCGTCGGATCCGCAGCCGAGCTGCCCGAAGCACGGCTGGCGGCCCGGGCCGCGCTGGACCAGGTGCTCACCGACGTGCGGGAAGCTCTCGGGCTTTAGAGCCGCTTAGAGCTCGACCTCGATGACGCCGTCGACGATGCGCGTGGCAAACGTGGCAAGGCGCAGCTCCCCGTTGCCGAAGCACTCGCCCGTTTCGAGGTCGTAGACCTCCTTGTGCAGCGGCGAGGCGATGGTGGGGCGCGTGCCGCGTGAGCCGAGGATGCCGCGTGCCATGACGAATGCGCCGGTGGCCGGGTCCTCCTGGGTGACGGCGAAAACCTCACCGGGGGCCGTGCGGAACAGGGCCACCTGCCGGCCGGCCACGAGTGCCGCTTCGCCCCAGGCCAGTTCCAGGTCCTCCAGGGCGCAAACGCTGTGCCAGCCTGCATATCCGGTGGCGAGATCCTCAAGTTCCAGTGTTGCCGTCATGTCCGGCTCCTCTCCCTTTATTGCGTGCTTTCCGGCGGCGGGCCGGTCCTGCGAGGCGTGTGATTGCGCCTGCTGCAGCCGCCTCTGCGGCCGTATACCCAAGCTAGGGCGGAGGTGTTTCGACGGGGTGCAGTCAATGTGTCGGGTACGTAAAAGACAACTCACATGGCCCGAAACAATCCCGTGATGCAGAAGTTAAGATCACGAAACAAACGGGAAACTGAAGCGAAACTGCCTCTTCCTAGGCTGGATGCACAAGCTGCAGAGCACCGTCTGCGGCCCGTGCGAAAGGCCCACAGTGACCGAACAGACTTCAACCCCAGAGACTCCGCGCCGCATCGTCGTCGCCGGCGGCGGCCCCGCGGCCCACCGTTTTGCGGACGCCATGCATGCCCGTGGCCTCGATGGCTGGCACGTTACGGTCCTCACCGAAGAAGCACATCTCCCCTACGACCGCGTCGCGCTGAGCAAAGCCCTCACGGACAGCAGCGTTGACCTCACGCTGGGCGCCGCGTCCATGTGGGACCACGAAGCACTCAACCTGCAGACCGGCGAGCGCGTGGTGAAAATCAACACCGCGGCCAAGTCCGTTGAGACCGCAGCCGGCAACACCTATGAATACGACGAGCTGGTGGTTGCCACCGGTTCGGACGCCGCCAGGCTCCCGCTGCCCGGCGCCGAGCGTGTGCACGTCTACCGCACCCTCGAAGATGTCTGGGCCATCAACAAGTCCATCGCCGAGCTCACCCAGAAGCTCGGCCGCAAGATCAACGCCGTCACGATCGGCGGCGGTCTCCTGGGCCTCGAGTCCGCCGCCGGCACCGAACAGCTCGGCGCCACGCCCGTCGTCATCAACGGTGCCCCCTGGCTCATGAACACCCAGCTCGACGAGGGCGCCGGGCAGGCACTGGGCCGCCTCATCGAGGCGAAGGGCTTCGAGGTTCACGGCGGCGTGTTCCCCTCCGAAATCCAGGCGGACGACGACGGCCAGGTCACCGGTGTGCTGATGGCCGACGGCCGCATCATCCCCGCAGACATCGTCATCGTGGCCATCGGTGTCAAGCCGCGCGATGAACTCTTCCGCGCCGCTGAAGGCGAGGAGGCGCTGTTCGATCTCGGGCCCCGCGGCGGTGTGGTGATCAACGACTACTGTGCCACCCAGGTGCCGGGCATCTGGGCCATCGGCGAGGTCGCGAACTTCGGCGGCATGTGCCTGGGCCTCGTGGCCCCCGCCAACACCATGGCCGAAATCGTGGCCGACCGGCTGCACGGCGGCGACGCCACCTTCCCCGGCTTCGACACGGCCACCAAGCTGAAGCTCTCCGGCGTGGACGTGGCAAGCTTCGGCGACGCGTTCGCCAAGACCGAGCATGCCCTGGAAATCGTCTACGCTGACCCCGCCCGCGGCGTCTACCAGAAGATCGTCACCACCGACGACGCCAAGACCCTCCTGGGCGGCATCTTCGTCGGCGACGCCTCGCCATACATGAGCCTGCGACCGCTCCTGGGCCGCGAGCTTCCCGCCGAGCCGGGAGCGTTCCTCAGCGCTGCAGGCGGCGGCGACGCCCCCGAGACTGAACTGCCGGACGACGCCACCCTGTGCTCCTGCAACAACGTGACCGCCGGAACCATCCGCGACGCCATCAACGGCTGCGGCGCCTGCGAGGGCAACGCCCCCGTCCAGGAACTCGGCGAACTCAAGGGCTGCACCCGCGCCGGTACCCAGTGCGGTTCCTGCGTGCCGATGCTCAAGAAGCTGCTGGAGACCGAACTGACCAAGTCCGGCGTCGAGGTTTCGAAGGCCCTGTGCGAGCACATCGAGCTGTCCCGCCAGGAACTGTTCGACGCCATCCGCGTCCTGGAACTGACCTCCTTCGAGGAGATCATGGCCAAGTACGGCACCGGCGCCGGCTGCGACATCTGCAAGCCGACCATCGGCAACATCCTCGCCAGCCAGAACAGCGCCTACGTCCTGGACGCCGGCCGCGGCACGCTGCAGGACACCAACGACCGCGCGCTGGCCAACATGCAGAAGGACGGCACCTACTCGGTGGTCCCCCGCATCGCGGGCGGTGAAATCACCCCGAAGAAGCTCGGCGTCATCGCGGCCGTGGCCGAAAAGTACAACCTGTACACCAAGATCACCGGCGGCCAGCGCATCGACATGTTCGGTGCCCGGCTGGAGCAGCTGCCCGAAATCTGGAAGGAGCTGGTGGACGCCGGCTTCGAATCCGGCCAGGCCTACGGCAAGAGCCTGCGCACGGTGAAGTCCTGCGTCGGGTCCACCTGGTGCCGGTTCGGCGTCCAGGACTCGGTGGCCATGGCCATTCAGCTGGAGCTCCGCTACCGCGGCCTTCGCAGCCCGCACAAGCTCAAGATGGGCGTCTCCGGCTGCGCCCGCGAGTGCGCCGAGGCCCGCGGCAAGGACGTCGGCGTCATCGCCACCGCCGACGGCTGGAACCTGTACGTCGGCGGCAACGGCGGCGCCACCCCGGCCCACGCCCAGCTGCTGGCCAAGGACTTGGACGACGAGACGCTGATCAAGTACATCGACCGCTACTTCATGTACTACATCCGCACCGCCGACCGCCTGCAGCGCACCGCCCGCTGGCAGGAGGAGCTCGACGGCGGCATCAAGCACGTCGAGGACGTCGTGGTGCACGACACCCTGGGCATCGCCGAGGACCTCGAGGCCGCCATGGCCAAGCACGTCGACACCTACATCGACGAGTGGGCCGACACCCTGAAGGACCCCGAGCGCCTGCGCCGGTTCCGCTCCTTCGTCAACGCCCCGGACCAGAAGGACGACTCCATCACGTTCGTTCCGGACGAGCGCGGACAGATGCGCCCGGCAACGGCCGAGGAAAAAGGGAAGGTGCTGATCGGGGCCTCCATCCCCGTGCGGCCCGCCACGCCGGAACTGCCCTCCGCGCCGGAACTGCTCCACGAGAACGAGGTATAGGCATGCAGCTCAGCATTGATCTCACCGGCCGCGACGTCCTGGTTACCGGCTCGGAGTTCGCCGCCCGGCAGGCCGTCCGCCGCTACGAGGCCGCCGGCGCCGTCGTCTACCGTCTCAGCTCCCCGCAGGGCACCGGACACGACGGCCCGCTGCCGGAGCGCCCGTTCCTCGTCGCGGCGGTCGACGACGGCCAGCCCGGCTGGGAGCCGCTGCTGGACCGCTGCCGCGCCGCCGGCATCCCGGTGGCGGCCGAACCGGCCGCCGGCCGGGCCGGCCACGTCACCTTGGTGGGCGGCGGCCCCGGCACGGGCGAGCTGCTGACCGTGGCGGCCGTCAAGGCCCTGCGGGATGCCGACGTCGTGTTCTACGACCGGCTGGCCCCGTACCAGGAGCTGGCGTCCCTCACCTCCGCCGAGCTTGTCGACGTCGGAAAGCGCCCGGGGCACCACAAGGTGAGCCAGGGCGACATCGAAAAACTCATGGTCGCGTCGGCTCTGGAGGGCAACAACGTGGTGCGGCTCAAGGGCGGTGACCCGTACGTCTTCGGCCGCGGCGGCGAGGAAGTCGCCTCTTGCGTCGCCGCCGGCGTTCCCGTCCGCGTCATCTCCGGCGTGACCAGCGCGATTTCCGTGCCGGCCGCCGCCGGCATCCCCGTGACGCACCGTGAAGTCAGCCACATGTTCACCGTCGTGTCCGGCCACGCACCGCTCACGGAGAAGGAACTGACGCACCTGGCCGGCCTGGGCGGCACCATCGTGGTGCTGATGGGCATCGGCACGCTGCACCACCTCGCCGCGGGCCTGCGCCGCGCCGGGATGCGCAATGACATGCCCATGGCGGTGGTGGAGCGCGGCTACCGGCCGGGCCAGAAGACCACCATCGCGGAACTGGGCACCATCGCCACGGCCGCCGCCGGCTGCAGCAACCCCGCCGTCCTCGTAATCGGCGAGGTGGTGCGGGTGGCTGAGGCCAACCGCGGGCATGCCGAGGCCGCGGCGGAGCTGGACCGTCTGGCGGCCTCGCTGCTGGGTTCGTGATAATGAACGTAATGAATGCACTCGCCCCTGAAACAGCACACCCCGAAGCGGCGCCCGAAAGCGCCCCGGAGGCGGCCGCCGAAGCCCCGCTGGAGGGATTCCGGATCGGCGTGACCTCGCACCGGCGCTCGCGGGACCTCATCGAGGCCCTGGAACGCCGCGGCGCCGAGGTACTGCACGCCCCCGCCCTCAAGATCGCCCCGGTGAACGAGGACATCAGCCTCATCGAGGACACCAAGGCGATCATCGCGGCCAAACCCGACCTCTGCATCGCCACCACCGCCTACGGCATGCGCCGCTGGTGCGAGGCCGCCGACGCCTCGGGGATCGGCGAGGAGCTGCTGGAAACGCTGGGTGCCTGCCGGATGTTCGTCCGCGGCCCCAAGGCCCGCGGCGCCGTGCGCGCCGCCGGCCTGGCCGACGTCGGAATCAGCAGCGACGAGACCACGGCAACGCTCGTGGACATGCTCCTGGCCGAGGGCGTGCGCGGCAAAACCGTGGCCGTGCAGCTGCACGGCTACACCGACGTCCGCCAGCTGGAACGGCTGCGGATGTCCGGCGCCACTGTCCTGACCGTCACCCCGTACCGCTGGGTGAAGCCCGACGGCGCCGACCGCCTCCCCCGCCTCATCGAGGCTGCGTGCAGCGGGAACCTGGACGTGCTCACGTTCACGAGCGCCCCGGCCGTGGACGCCATGTGGAGCACCGCGCACGAGATGGGACTGTACAAGCAGCTCGTGGAGAGCCTCAAGACCACGGTGACCACCGCCGTCGTGGGTCCGGTCACCGCACAGCCGCTGCTGGACGCCGGCATCACGCCGCTGGTGCCGGAGCGGTTCCGGATGGGCGCGCTGATCCGCCTGGTGTGCGAGCACCTCGCCCTGAACCATGTGCGCCGGCTGGACACGCGCTCCGGAAGCGTGGAACTGCGCGGCCGGTCGCTGCGCATCGACGGCGAACCGGTGGAGATCGCCCCGGCCCCGCTGCTGCTGCTCCGCGCGCTCCTGGGCGCCGGCGGGGCGGTCCTGTCCCGGGAGTCCCTCTCTGAGCTGTTGGAACTGCGCGGCTCGGTGCACGCGCTGGACATGACGGTCAGCCGGCTCCGCTCGTCCCTGCCGGACGGCAAGCTCGTGGAAACCGTGGTGAAGCGCGGCTACCGCATCCGCGTCTAAGGGACGGTGTGTCCCGAATAACAGAGGGAGTTTTTGTACAGGTATTGGCCGCTAAACGTGTTTAGGGCGCGGTATCTGTACAAAAACTCCCTCTTTGTTACCGGGTGGTAAAAAGCAGGGAACGGGCGGGGACAATTCCGCAACGGCAGGGAAACACCCGCGAAAAACGCTCCCCCTAGGCTGGGTCCCATCAGCACAACAGGGCCCCAGACCGGCCCGCCTGGTGCAGCATTCGAAAGGGCCCGCACATGTCCGCTCCGGCACAGTTTCCGTCCAACGCCACCGCTTCCGCCAAGATCCTCATCGCCGGTGCAGGCCCGGCCGCCCAGGCCCTCGTGGCCAGGCTGGCTGCAGCCCGGTTCGCCGGCACCGTCACCGTCCTGAGCAGCCGGGATGATGCGCCCGAGGAGCTCATGGAACTGGCCGCCCTGCCGTTCGTCTCCGTCCGCTTCGGGCAGCCCGCCAGCCACATCGACGCCGCCGCCAAAACGGTCACCACCGCCGACGGCATGGAGTTCGGCTACGACGAGCTGGTCATCGCCACCGGTTCGGCCCCCGCGGACTCCCCTGTCGACGGCGCCGGCCGCTGCCTCAGCTACTCCACCATCGACGACGCCGACACGATCGGCCGCGCCGTCAGGGAAGTCACCCGCGTCCTCGGCCGCCGGCCGCTGGGCATCCTCGTGGGCACCGGGCCGGCAGCCGGCCAGGCCGAAGCGGTGCTCCGCGCCCGCGGCGTGCGGCCGGTCCGGACCACCGCCCGGCCGGCCGCCGTCGTGCCCACCCTGGCCGGTTCCGTGCTGCCGGCGGCCGGCATTGTGTTCGAGGACGGCAGCCGGATGAGCGGCGACCTCGTGGTCCTCGCCGAGGACCGCACGCCCCGGGACGGCCTCGCGGCCGCAGCGGGAGTGAAGACGGCAGCCTCAGGAGGGATCGTCGTCGGCCGTGACTTCCGTTCCTCCGTCCCCGGCATCTGGGCCATCGGGGATGCTGCGGCGTTCGACGGCGTGCGGCTCGGTCTGCTGGTGGCGTCCGGATCCGCTGCCGGCGCCTGCGCGGCCGAGCTCATGGCGGCGCTTTCCGTGGGGCAGCTGGCCACGGCGGCGTAGCGCCCCTGCTGTGGCAGGATGGTTCGGGAAGGACGCCGCACCCTGGGCCACGGCCTGGAAAGGACCATCATGAGCCACGACGCAAGCGCCCCCACGGGCACCGCGACCAGCCCCGCAGGATCCCCCGGTGACCGTGCCGGCTCGCCGGGCATCGCTTCGTTCATCGACCACACACTCCTTAAGCCGGACGCCAGCGAGGCCGAAATCCTCAAGGTGTGCGCCGAGGCCGCAGAGTACGGTTTCAAGTCGGTGTGCGTGAACCCGGTGTGGGTCAAGACGGTCAAGACCGCCCTCAAGGGCACCGGCGTGCTGACCTGCTCGGTGGCGGGTTTCCCGCTGGGCGCCACGCCCAGCGACGTGAAGGCGTTCGAGGCCCGCGGGGCGGTGCTTGACGGTGCTGATGAAGTGGACATGGTCATCGACATCGCTGCGGCCAGGGCGTCGGACAAGGGAGCCCTGGTGGACGACATCAAGGCCGTCGCCGAGGCCGTGCACGCCGGGGAGGCCATCCTCAAGGTCATCATCGAGACCGGCCTGCTCAGCGACGACCAGAAGGTCATGGCCTGCGAGGCTGCCGTGGAGGCCGGGGCTGACTTCGTCAAGACCTCCACGGGCTTCAACGGCGGCGGCGCGACCGTGGAGGACGTCGCGCTGCTGCGGCGCACGGTGGGTCCGGACCTGGGCGTCAAGGCGTCCGGCGGCGTGCGGTCCCTCAAGGACGCACAGGCTATGATTGCTGCAGGTGCAACACGTATTGGCGCCAGCTCCGGTATTGCAATCGTCAAAGGCGAACAGGGTTCGTCTGCGTACTGACCGGCGGCAGCCACAGTTTGAGCCCCCCGGGGCCGAGGAGGAATGAATGTCCAGCAAGATTGACCAGCAGGTAAAGACGCCCCAGAACGAGAACACCCTGGCCGGCAGCATCATCCTCTTCGTGGTGATCATGGCCCTGTTCCTGGGCTCCATCTACTCGCTGTCCTTCCTGACCCTGGGCAACCCGTGGCCGATGGCTGTGTGCCTTGGCCTGTTCGCGCTGGCCTTCTGGATCCCGCAGACCATCACCGGCCGCTCGGACAGCGCCGGCGAATACTAAACCCGCCAGAACCTGAAAGGCCGAGCCCCGGAAGTCCGGGGCTTCGGCTTTTTAAGTCAAACTTCAGGGCAGTCCCAGCAGGCTGCTGACCAGCCGGCCGGCCAGGGCAAGCGCCGCCGGGAAGTGCGTTCCCGCCAGTGACCACGCTGCGAGGCTCATGCCCACCATGGCATAACCGCTCACCGGGATCAGCACCAGCCATTCCCGCCGTGACCCGGCCCGGCCCAGCAGAGGAATGGAGAAGGCGCCGTTGGGCCGCCAGAAGTTTCTCAGCACCCACAGCCGGCGCAGGAACCGGGGCGGCTTGATCACCAGCGGCCAGAGCAGCGGAACGCCGCCGGTGGTCACCATGTCACCGATGATGTGGACCGCGACGCCGATCAGCATGGACATCGGCAGCCAGGTCCACTGGTGCGGGGCGAACCATGTCACCAGGCCGGCCATGGCCAGGGCGAAAACCCAGTTGGTGATCCAGCCGGACTTCGGAAACAGCTTCAGCGCCTTGGCGGCGATGTTGATCATGAACATGCACAGCAGCCCGGCACCGACCGACAGCACGCCCCACGGCGTGTCCACCTGGATCTGCGCGGCAACCGCTGCAAGCAGCACGAACATGGCGGCGCCCAGCACCGAATGGGTCCCCTGCCGGTGGCCGCCGCTGGCGTTCTCGATGCCCACCGCGATCACGTTCGACAGCGGCGGCAGCGAGTGCGCCACCGTGCTGGAACGGTGGTCCCAGTCGCACACGAGGGCGGTGCCCGCCGTCGCCATTCCCCCGATCAGCACGCCGGTGGCGTCCAGCGGGTACCAGCCCAGGGTGTACGGCCCCGTCGAGGCAACAGCCACCCACGCCGCGGCACCTGACGCGGCGTGGTGTCCTCCCATCACGGCTAGCCCTTGGCGGCTTCGGCCGGGACGGGCGCGTCCGAGAAGATGTTGCGGATGACGCCGTCGGCCCATTCCAGGATCTCGGCGTCCTGGAGGTCCCGGCCGCCGATCCGGGCGGTCTTCGGCTTCGGGATGAGCACGGCGTCGAGGGCCGGCTTGACCTGCGCGCCCGGGTACATGCGGTTGAGCCGCATGGTCTTGGATTCCGGCAGCTGCGCCGGTGAGAACCGGATGAAGTTCCCCTGCAGGGCGACGTCGGAGAGCCCGGCTTCGCGGGCCCCCACCCGGAAGCGTGCGACGGCGACCAGGTTTTGGGCGGGCAGCGGCGGCTCCCCGTAGCGGTCCACGAGTTCGGCGAGGACTTCGTCGATGGCCTCGTTGGTGACGGCGGACGCCAGCTTCCGGTAAGCCTCCAGCCGCAGCCGCTCGCCCGGCACATAGTCGTGCGGCAGGTGGGCGTTCACGGGCAGCTCGATCTTCATCTCGGCGGCCTTCTCCTCGGCCTCGCCCCGGTATTCGGCCACTGCTTCGCCGACCAGCCGGATGTAGAGGTCGAAGCCGACACCCTGGATGTGGCCCGACTGCTCGCCGCCGAGCAGATTGCCGGCACCGCGGATCTCGAGGTCCTTCATGGCCAGCTGCATGCCTGCGCCGAGTTCGTTGTGGGTGGCCACGGCCTTCAGCCGTTCCAGCGCCACCTCGCCCAGCGGCTTCTCGGAGGGGTAGAGGAAATAGGCGTACGCCCGTTCGCGGCCACGTCCCACGCGTCCGCGCAGCTGGTGCAGCTGCGACAGGCCGTACTTGTCGGCCCCGTCCACGATCAGGGTGTTGGCGTTGGAAATGTCCAGGCCGGTTTCGATGATGGTGGTGCAGACCAGGACGTCGAAGCGCTTCTCCCAGAAGTCGACAATGATCTGCTCCAGCCGGCTCTCGGACATCTTGCCGTGCGCCACCTCCACCCGCGCTTCGGGGACGAGTTCGCGGATCTTGGCCGCCGTCTTTTCGATCGTGGAGACGCGGTTGTGGACGAAGAACACCTGGCCTTCGCGCATCAGCTCCCGGCGGATGGCGGCCGAGGTCTGCTTGTCCGTGTACGGCCCCACGTAGGTGAGCACGGGGTGGCGCTCCTCCGGCGGGGTGGCCAGCGTGGAGGTCTCGCGGATTCCGGTCAGCGACATCTCAAGCGTGCGCGGGATCGGGGTGGCGCTCATGGCCAGGACGTCCACATTGGTGCGCATCTTCTTCAGCGCTTCCTTGTGCTCGACGCCGAAGCGCTGCTCCTCGTCCACGATCACCAGGCCGAGGTCCTTGAACTCAAAGTCCTTGGACAGCAGCCGGTGCGTGCCGATCACCACGTCCACGGACCCGTTCTTCACGCCTTCGGCCGTTTCCTTGGCTTCCTTGGACGCCTGGAACCGGGACAGCGGCTTCACCCGGAGGGGGAAGCCGGAGAACCGCTCGGTGAACGTCTCGTAGTGCTGCTGTGCGAGCAGGGTGGTGGGCACCAGCACGGCCACCTGCTTGCCGTCCTGCACGGCCTTGAACGCGGCGCGGACGGCGATCTCGGTCTTGCCGTAGCCGACGTCGCCGGAGACCAGCCGGTCCATGGGGATCTCCCGCTCCATGTCGGCCTTGACCTCGTTGATGGTGGTCAGCTGGTCCGGCGTCTCCACGTACGGGAAGGCCTCCTCCAGCTCGCGCTGCCAGGGCGTATCCGGCGCGAAGGCGTGGCCGCGCGATGCCATCCGGGCCGAGTAGAGCCGGATCAGCTCGCCGGCGATTTCCTTGACCGCACGGCGGGCCTTGGACTTGGTGCTGGCCCAGTCCGCGCCGCCCATCTTGCTCAGGACCGGAGTGTCGCCGCCGACATAACGGGTCACCTGGTCCAGCTGGTCGGTGGGCACAAACAGCCGGTCCCCGGGCGCCCCGCGCTTGGACGGCGCGTACTCCAGCACGAGGTACTCGCGCACGCCATCGCTGCCGCCGGCCACCTTGCGCTGCAGCAACTCGACGAACCGGCCGATGCCGTGCTGCTCGTGCACCACATGGTCACCGGCCACCAGCTGGAGCGGGTCCACGGCGTTCCGCCGCTTGGAGGGCATGCGGCGCATGTCCTTCGTGGAGCCCGCGGACGTGCGGCCCAGCAGGTCGGCCTCGGTCAGGAGACCGAGTTTGAGCCCGTCCAGGACAAAACCGCGTCCGACGGCGGCAGTGGTCACCTCGATGATTCCCGCCTGGGGTTCGTGGTCCAGCGTGTCCACACGCGAACAGGGGATGTCGGCGTCGTGGAACAGTTCCGCCAGGCGCTGGGCGGGGCCGGGGCCTTCGGTGGCCACCACGATCCGCCACTGGTCCCGCACGTGCGAGCCGATGAAGTCCATCATTTCCGCCACGTCGCCCTGGTAACCGCGCGGTTCACGGGCGTGGAGGTTGAGCACGTCGATGTCCGGGGTCAGTTCCTCGTCGGTGGCCAGGGACGTGACGGACCACCACGACACCTCGTTGCCGAGAGCCGACGAACGGGTCTCGGCCAGCGACCGGAAACTCGCGGAATGCAGGGCCGCCGAGGCCTGTGAGCTGAGATCCAAAGGAGCCGTTCCGCCGTCGGACGCCGTGGACCACGCCGCCTCCAGGAACTCCTCGTTCGTGGCCGCAAGGTCGTGGGCGCGGGTCCGGACCTTCTCCGGTTCGATAACAACCGAGATGGAGCCTGCCGGCAGCTGCTCCACGAACGGGACCATGGCGTCAACCAGGACCGGAGCCAGCGATTCCATGCCTTCCACGGCAATGCCGCCGGCGATCTTTTCCAGCATGTCGGCAGCAGCGGGCAGCTGGGACTTCAATGTCGCGGCCCGGGACATGACCGACGGCGTGATGAGGATTTCGCGGCAGGGCGGGGCATGGAGTTCGGTGGGGTGGTGCACGCCGGGGGCGGACAGCGAGCGCTGGTCGGCAACGGCGAACCAGCGCATCTGGTCCACCTCGTCGCCGAAGAATTCCACCCGGATGGGGTGGTCCTCGGTGGGGGGAAAGACGTCGAGCATGCCGCCGCGGACGGCGAACTCACCGCGCCGGGTCACCATGTCCACCCGGGAGTAGGCGGCGGCCGCCAGGTTCTTGATCACGTCCGTGAACGGCACTTCCTGGCCGACCTTCAGCGTCACCGGAACCAGGTCCCCCAGGCCGGCCACAATCGGCTGGAGCACGGCGCGCACGGGAGCGACGACGACGCGGAGGGGTCCCGCCGTCGGGCTTTCCGGGTTGGCGGGGTGGGCCGAGTCTTCCGGATGGGCCAGGCGCCGCAGCACCGAGAGGCGGCGGCCCACTGTGTCCGAGCGCGGGGACAGCCGCTCGTGCGGGAGCGTCTCCCAGCTGGGGAACTCGGCCACGGCACTGGCGGGCAGGTAGGCGCGCAGCGCGGCGGCAAGATCCTCGGCCTCGCGTCCTGTGGCCGTGACGGCCAGCACCACGCCCGGCGCGGCGGGGCCGGCTGCGCCTTTTTCATCAGCAGCGCCGCCCGCGGCAGCCAGCAGGCCGTCGGCCATCTCCGCCAGGAGCACGGGCCGCAGGCCTGCCGGCGCGCTGATCTGGTAGTCCTCGCTGCGGACGCTGAAGCTCCGCGCTGCCGCGGCCTGCACCCGGGCAAACGTAGCGTCCGCATGAAGAACGCGGCGCAGGCCGTTGAGGGGCAGTCCGTGGGAGGGCTGGCCATTGGCGGAATGGCTTTGGGGGCTCTGGCCTTTGGAGCTCATGGGCAGGATCTCCTGGAATCATTCGAACGCAGGCAACACGAAAACCCGGGATTCGTAGCGAATGCCGGGGCTTCCAGCCTACCCCTGCGGACACAGCGGCGGCATCCGGGTCCGGAATGGCGCATTGCTAAGCTTGCTGAGCAGGTACTGATCAGCCCATTCACACCCGCATGCCGCCCCCAAGGAGACTCCCGTGAGCGACCAGACCGGAAAGAACAGCAGCGGAAACCGCAGCGGCACGGACGGCACGGCTGGAGCCGGCGGAAGCCCCGATGCCCGGACCGTGCTGGTCACGGGCGCCACCGGGTACATCGGGGGCCGCCTGGTCCCCCGGCTGCTGGATGCCGGGCACCGCGTCAAGGTGCTGGTCCGGTCTCCGGAAAAAATCGCCGGCGTCCCATGGTTCGGGGACGTGGAGGTGGTCCGCAGCAGCCTTGACGACGCCGCTGCCCTGGAGGAAGCGCTGCAGGGCGTGGACGTGCTCTACTACCTGGTCCACTCCATGGCAGCCGGCTCCGGGTTCGAGGCCAAGGAAAAGGCCATGGCCAAACTGGTGGCCGGTGCGGCCGCGGCGGCCTCTGTCCGGCGGATCGTTTATCTTGGCGGCCTGCACCCGCGCAACACGGCACTCTCAACGCACATGCGCTCACGCGAGGCGGTCGGCGAGGTCTTCCTCTCCGGCCCGGTGGACGCCATCGTCTTCCAGGCCGGGGTGGTCATCGGGTCCGGTTCGGCGTCGTTCGAAATGATCCGCCACCTCGCCGAAACGCTGCCCCTCATGCCCGCGCCCAGCTGGGTCCGCAACCGCATCGAAGCCATCGCCGTCCGGGACGTGCTCCACTACCTCGTCGGGGCTGCCGCACTGTCGGAACCCCTCAACCGCACGTTCGACATCGGCTGCCGGGACGTCCTCACGTATGCCGGCATGATGAAGGAGTACGCGGCCGAGGCGGGGCTGCCCCCGCGCCCGGTCCTGGCACTGCCGGTGCCGGCACCCAGGCTGGCCGGGCTGTGGGTTGCCCTGGTGACCCCGATTCCGCTGTCCATGTCGGTGCCTCTGGTCCAGTCCCTGCAGCATGACGCTGTCTCCGCCGAACACGACATCGACAACTACATCAAACAGCCCGACGGCGGCCTCACCGGCTACCGCAGGGCCGTGGCCCTGGCACTCGGCAAGGAACGCGACGGGCAGGTGGAAACCACCTGGGCCAATGCGGGTGCCGACGCCGATCCGCTGCCGAGCGACCCCGGCTGGGCCGGGCACCGGGTGTACGTGGACGAGCGGACCTTCGCCAGCGACGTGGACCCGCTGCACGTGTGGACGATCATCGAGGGCATCGGCGGCCGCAACGGCTGGTACTCACTGCCTCTGGCATGGAGCGTCCGCGGCTGGCTGGACAAGCTCTGGGGCGGGGCCGGGCTGCTCCGCGGCCGGCGGCATCCGCACCACCTGGTGGCCGGCGAGGTGGTGGACTGGTGGCGGGTGGAACGGATCGAGCGCGGTCACCTGCTCCGGCTGCGGGCCGAGATGCGCGCCCCGGGCCGCGCCTGGCTGGAGCTGTGCGTGGAGCCCGACGGCCCGGGAAGCCGTTACCGCCAGCGCGCCATCTTCTTTCCCAAGGGCCTCAGCGGGCGGCTCTACTGGCTGGCCGTCCTTCCCTTCCACGGCATCATTTTTCCGGCCATGTCCCGTAACATTACAGCGGCCGCCCGGAGACTCGCCGCCGAGGACCGCAAGGCACCTGCCGGGCCTGGTGCCTGACCACCCGGTGCCGGGGAAGCGCGGCCAACCCCGTAGGATGTGGTGAGCAAAAAGCGTTCTGACCCCACAACGACGGAGGATCAATGGCACTGAGTGCATCCACCACCCTTCCCCACGGCGTCGACAGCGTCACCGCAGTCTTCGCGAACGAAGACTTCCAGCGCCACACCAGCGAATACGTCGGCGGCAGCCTCGAGTCCTTCACGGTGGCGGGCGATATCGCCGGCGAGTTCAGCACCACCTCGGTGCGCACCCTCCCCACCACGCGCCTGCCGGAAATCGCCCGCAAGTTCGTCGGCGAGAGCCTCAAGGTGACCCAGGTGGAGAACTGGGAGGCACCGGCCGCCGACGGTTCGCGCCAGAGCACCATCTCCCTGAAGATCGCCGGTGCGCCGATCGACGTGACCGCGGTCCAGCGGCTCGTGGCCGACGGCGGCAGCACGCGGGTTGAACTGGAAGGAAACGTCACGTCCTCCGTGCCGTTCCTGGGCGGCAAGATCGCCGACGCCGCCGAGCCCATGGTGGGCAAGGCCCTGAACATCCAGTCGCAGCAGGCCCAGGCCTGGCTCGAAAGCCACTAGCCGGGTGGACGTCCCTGCCTTCCTTGCCCTGGTCCTGATCGTCTCGGGCGTGTGGTCCCTGGTGGTGTGGCCGCAGTTCCTGCGCCGCGTCATGAAAGATCCGCGGGCACGGGACGCCGCCGGCAAGGCCACGAAGTTCCTCACTGTCCACGTGGTCCTGGTGACGGTCTCCATGGTGCTGGGAGCCGCAACGGCAGCGATCGGCATCGCTGCCCTCGCCAGCTGACCGGCGCTCCGCTGGTTGGGCTGTCCGCTGGTTGCGCCCGCTGAAACCCGCGGGCTCAACCAGCGGACCCTCGCCAGTGGGGTAAGCTGGCTACTCAGGGTGCGCCGGGAAGTCTGGTCGGCAATACGTCAGCCGACCCCTCGCGAGGAGCTTCAGTGCCCAAGCCGTCCCGCCCGTCCCGCAAGTTCCCTTCCCTCAAGTTTCCGGTATTCAGCCGTACCACCTACCCTGAGTACCTCCGCATTGCCGCCATCCTCAGGACCGAGACCGTAGGCGGCGCGCTGCTCCTGGTGGCCACGGCCGCCGCCCTGATCTGGGCCAACTCCCCCGCCGCCGGCGCCTACTTCGGGCTGCGTGACCTGAAGTTTGGCTACGAGCCCTGGCATCTGCAGTTAACCGTGGGTCACTGGGCCTCCGACGGGCTGCTCGCCCTGTTCTTCTTCATCGCCGGCCTGGAGCTCAAGCGCGAGTTCGTCTCCGGCGACCTGCGCCGGCCCTCCAGGGCAGTGGTCCCGGTGACGGCCGCGGTGGGCGGCGTGGCCCTGCCGGCCATCATCTACTCCCTCATCGTCTGGAACCAGGGTGCCGAGGCCCTGAGGGGGTGGGCGATCCCCACCGCCACCGACATCGCGTTCGCCCTTGCTGTGCTCGCGGTCATCAACACCCACCTGCCGTCGGCGCTGAGAACGTTCCTGCTCACCCTCGCCGTGGTGGATGACCTGATTGCCATTGGCATCATTGCCTTCTTCTACTCCTCCGGGCTCCAGCCGGTCCTGCTGCTCGCTGCGCTGGTCCCGCTGGCGCTCTTCGCCTGGCTGGTGCAGAAACGGATCAGCCACTGGTTCCTGCTCCTGCCGCTGGCAGCGGCCACGTGGGCCCTCGTGCATGCTTCCGGCATCCACGCCACGGTCGCCGGGGTCCTGCTCGGCTTCACGGTCCCGGTAGCGGCCTCGCGGCGGGACCGCGCCATTTCCGACGGCGGCGCGTCCGGCGCTGCTCATTCCGGCGGCGGCGAGACCGGCATGGCCGAGCGCCTGGAGCACCGGCTCCGTCCGCTGTCTGCGGGGTTCGCCGTCCCGGTCTTCGCGTTCTTCTCCGCCGGCGTCGCGCTGGGCGGCGCCTCGGGGCTGGCCTCCGCGCTGTCGGACCCGGTCGCGGTGGGCATCGTTACTGCCCTGATCGTGGGCAAGGCCCTCGGCGTTTTCGGGGCGACGTTCCTCGTCACGAAGACCACGCGCGCACAGCTGGACGCCGGGCTGAAGTGGGTCGATGTTGCCGGGCTGTCCCTCCTGGCCGGCGTCGGCTTCACGGTGTCGCTGCTGATCGCCGAACTGAGTTTCGGCCCGGGCTCAGCCCACGACGACCACGCCAAGGTTGCCATCCTCACGGGTTCCCTGACCGCCGCGGTGCTGGCCGCCGTCGTACTTAAAGCCCGCAACAGGCACTACCGGCGCCTGGAAGCGGAAGAGGCGAGGGACGACGACGGCGACGGCGTGCCGGATGTCTTCGAACGGTCCGGGCAGGAGGGCTGAACCGGCACCTCCTCCGGAGACCGGCCGTCAGGCCGCCTGGTTCAGGGCGTCCTCGGCCGCGACCCAGGAGATCATGGCGCACTTCACCCGTGCGGCGTAGCGGGCCACGCCCTCGAAAGCCGCGGCATCGCCCAGGATTTCGGGATCGGCAGGGATTTTCCCGCGGGACCGCAGGACGTCACGGAAGTTTCCGATCACCGAGCGGAGCTCGTCCACGCTCATCCCCTCGGCCAGTTCGCTCAGCACGGAGGCGGAGGCCATCGAGATCGAGCAGCCTGCCCCGTCCCATGCCAGCTGCGTCACCGTGCCGTGGTCCACGGCCACGCGCAGGGTGACTTCATCGCCGCACACGGGGTTGAGCTGGTGCGACTGGCCGGTGGAGGCACCGTCAGGAGCAGCGGTCGCGGCCAGTCCGCTCCCGTGCCGGGCCTTGGAGTGGTCCAGGATGATCTGCTGGTAAAGCTGGTCGAGGCTCATGCTCAGGTACCTGTCGTTGGGAGGCTGGTCTTCCCGGGCTAGGCCCGGAAGTAGGCGCGGACACCGGACACCGCGTCCAGGAATTCGTCCACGTCGTCGGTGGTGTTGTACAGATAGGCGCTGGCGCGGGTGGTGGCGGTCAGCCCCAGGCGCCGGTGCAGCGGCTGCGCACAGTGGTGGCCCACGCGGACGGCAATGCCGCGCGCATCAAGGAACTGGCCGACGTCGTGCGCGTGGACACCCGCCACATCGAAGGCCGCCAGGCCGATGCGGTCCTGGCCGGCAGCCGGCCCCAGCACGCGGACGCCGTCGATGGCTTCCAGCCCTGCCACCATCCGCTGGCCCAGCTCGGACTCCCAGCGGTGCACCCGGTCGATCCCGGTTTCCGTCAGGTAGTTGACCGCGGCGGCGAGTGCCACCGCCTGGGAAATCTTCTGGGTCCCGGCCTCGAACCGCTGCGGCGCGGGGAGGTACTCAGCCCTTTCCATGGTCACGGTGGTGATCATGGAACCTCCGGTCAGGACCGGAGGCAGCACGTCCAGGAGCTCCTGCTTGCCATACAGCACACCGACGCCGGTGGGGCCCAGCATCTTGTGGCCGGAAAACACGGCGAAGTCGACGTCCAGCTGTTTGACGTCCAGGGCAAGGTGCGGTGCGGACTGGCACGCATCCAGCACCACCAGGGCACCCGCCCGCCGGGCGAGGGCGACGAGTCCGCTGACGGGGTTGATGGTTCCCAGCACGTTGGATGCGTGGGTGAAGGCCAGCAGCCGGGTGCGCTCCCCCACGATCCCCGCGGCTTCATCCATCCGCAGCGTCCCGGCGTCGTCCAGCGGAATGTGCCGCAGCGTGGCACCTGTCCGGTAAGCCAGCTCCTGCCAGGGAATCAGGTTTGCGTGGTGTTCCATCTCGGTGACCACGATTTCATCGCCCGGCCCCAGCGCCAGGTCCCGCAGCCGGGCGTCACCGCGCCCCTGCGCCGCCCAGAGCGCGGCGTTGGACAGCGCATAGCTGATGACGTTGAGGCCCTCGGTGGCGTTCGAGGTCCACACGACTTCCTCATACTCCGCCCCGACAAAGTCGGCGACGGTCTGCCGGGCGTCCTCGAAAACCTCGGTGGCCTCCACGGCAAGATGGTGGGCTCCGCGGTGCACGGCTGCGTTCCGCTGCTCATAGAATTCCTGTTCCGCCTCGATCACGCTCAGCGGATTCTGCGAGGTGGCGCCGGAATCCAGGTAAATCAGCGGCCGGCCGTTGACCGTCTGGTTCAGCACGGGAAAGTCGTTGCGGATCCGCAGGACCTCGGTGTTGTCCATCGCAGAAAGGGCACGCGTCAGCGTGGTCGGCGTTGATACTACGGCCAATGGGACTCCTTGGGTGCCTCGGGGTACCTCTCAATTGTCCCACAGCGCCTGTGTACGCAGCATGGCAGCCGTGTGCAGCACGGCAGCGGCCGCTGCGCCTGGCCCGGGATGCTGCCGGGCTGCGGCAGGGGGCACGCCAAGGGCGGCCCTCGTCGCTGCGGGCCGCCCTTTCAGGATGCCGGAAAGCCGGCTATTTCGGTTGTTGCGTTTTCTTCACTTGAGAGGACCGGCGACGGCTGGGGGGAGAGCCTCGGTCTCAGAAGGCTCTGACGTCGCCGGCCCCGCCTTGCCCGGACCCTGGGGGCCGGAAATCTGGTGGCGAGACCTGGAGAATCTGGTGGCAGCTTCGGGGGGAAATCAGCCCTGCTTCCGCTGCCACTATTAGTAAATCGCGTACTGGCCCGGACGGCACCAGTACCCGGTACTCGTTTTTCTGAGTACTTAACTACTGGTTCGCGCAGATGGTGCTGTCCGGCGCACGACGGCGCCGGAAAGCACAGGGCGGGGCCCGGAAGGTGCAGCGCAGCGGCGCGGGCAGCGCCCGGCGGGCCCGGCAGAAAATGAGGTGGCGAAGCGCTACTTTTTGGGCAGGGCCAGCGCGAGCTCGTCGCGCCGCCGGACGCCGAGCTTGACGTAGCTGCGGTACAGGTGCCCCTCGACGGTGCGCACGGACACCATGAGCTGCTGGGCGATCTCGCGGTCGGAGAAGCCCTGCACCGCCAGTTCCACAATGTCCCGCTCGCGCCGCGTCAGGTGCACGCTGGGCACGGAGGCGACGAAGGGGCTTTCCCGGAACCGCTCGCCGAGCTCCTGGTCGCATTTCTCCCGGTGCGCGATGGCCTGCCGGGCACGGCGCCGCTCCCCTGCGGCATCCAACAGGGCGCCGGCCCTGGCGTATGCTTCGCGCGCCAGGTTCACCAGGCCGGCCTCCTCCAGGGCGGCGGCCGTTTCCATGAGAACGTCGGCGTCTTCGGAGGCCCAGGCCTGGGCCAGCTGGCGCCAGCCGGCAGCCCAGCGGCCCTCCACGGAGGCGGCGAGGGCAGCCAGCTCCTTCGCCAGCGAGTGTTCGCCGAGATCGGAGCAGAGGATCAGGCACTCCATCCGGGTGCCGGGGTGTTCCGCCACGGATTCTGATGCCGCAAGCTCCCGGAGCCTGTCCAGTCCGCTGCCTTTCCGGTCGAGGTATTCGGCTGCGGCGGCAGCATAGGCCTCCGCGACGGTGTCGCACCCGGGTCCGCTGGCGTGCCTGGCCGAAATGAAGTCCTGTTCAAGCCGCTTGGCCTGGGCAGTGTCGCCCAGCCGGGCTGCGGCATAGAAGGCCAGTGAGGAGCCGAACCTGAATTCCTGCAGGGGGTCATTGACCCTGAGCGCCTCAACCGCGGGCAGCAGGACCTGGTAGGCGCGCTCCAGCTGCCCCTGCCGCAGGAGTCCGAGGCCGCGCAGCGCCTGGATGCCGCCGCCGAAAGTCGAAGCGCCCTCGGTGCGCTCAGCGGGGTAAGCGGAGAGCTCATGTTCGGCGGACTCCCAATTGCCCGCGGCGAGGGTGCTGAGGGCAAGCCGGGTCAGGACAAACTCGTTGAAGAAATACAGGCCGCCGTTGAGCGCCGGCAGGAAGGGGCCGGCCGCCGCGGCGGCGGCGTGGGCCTGGTGTGACCGGCCGGCGGCAACCAGGGCCTGGGCAAGCAGCGCCTGCGCCACGGCATGCCGGGTTGCCTCGACGGCCGAGGCGGTGTCCGGATCCGGCGCCCCGAGCGAGGCGATGACTCCGGCGATGCCTTCAGCATCTCCGGCAGCGGCCATCTCCAGCAGGGCATGGATGCTGTCCTGCCACGAGTTGCCCGGGTCTATCCCGGCCTCCTCCAGGCGATGCCGGGACTCCATCCTGAGCGCAGGCACGGACTTTCCCAGCGCCATGTGCGAGGAGGCCCTGAGCATCAGCACCTGCGGAGCTTCGGGTTCTTCCGCCACATCGAGCCAGCAGCCGTCAAGGAGGTCAGCCGCCTCGCGGTACTTTCCTTCATTGAAATAGGCCCGCGCGGTGATGGCGAGCGCCCGCGCCTGCAGCTCCGGGGCGCGCACGTGGCCTGCCATGAGGCGGGCGCCGGCGTTGTTGAATGTGGCGGCAGCCAGCAGGCCCGCGTCCAGCAGATCCGGGTCGGGCACTTCCAGGCCGCATTCCAGCGACCATTCGACCAGCCGCTGCCGGCCCTCGGCACTGGCGGCCGCGGTATTCAGGTGGGCGTCAAGCTTCTGCCGCAGCTGCAGGCTGCGCGAGACGGACACCTGGCGCCGTGTCGATTCGCCCAGGATGGCGTGCGTGAGCCGCAGCTCGGTTTGTGTCGCGGCTGATTCGCTCACCACCTGGTTGTCCAGCAATGAACGCACGACGCCGGCACCGCAGACGTCCTCGATCAGGCGCCTGGGTACTGGTTCGGCCAATGCGATCACCTTGAGCGCATCCTGTTCCTCCGGCGTCCGCCGGAGAAGATCCTTGACCACCAGGTCCGAGAGCTGGGGTCCGTCTGCCGGCAACGGTCCGAGCAGTACCCAGATCCCGTTCCGCTGCACCAGGGTTCCGGCGGCTGTGGCATCATTCAGCAGGCAGTCCAGAAGCTGCGGGTTGCCGCCGGATGCAGACCACAACGACTGGACTGTGCTGACGGGAACCGTCCCCTGGAGCTTGTGTTCCACAACCTCGCGGACCTGCTCGCCGCTGAGCGGCCGGAGGTCGATGCGTTCAGCCAGCCCGTCATACCAGAGCTGGTTCAGTGCCGCCGGCAGGCCGGGCCGCGGCCGTCCGGAGGCCAGCACGGTCGCCCATCCGGCCGACGTCATGTCCACCACCATGCTGGCGGTGGCGTCGTCCAGATGATGGGCGTCGTCCACCACCAGGAGCACGGGGGCGTCAGTGCCGCCCTTGAGGTTGCTGTTGCCCTTCAGCTCCTGGAAGTGGGCCCAGACCGCCCTCAGCACCGCAACGGGCGAGTCCGCTTCTTCGGGGGCGAGCCCGGAGGTGTAAGGCGCCAGCACGCCGTAGGGTACTTTGGCCAGCGAGGAACTGCCGTGGATCCGAAGCACCGTCATCTCGGCCGCCAGCTTCTCCCGCACCGCGTCCGTGACCGACGTTTTTCCGACGCCGGGACCTGCCATCAGGTAGACGGCCTGGCTGGCGCGGCTGCGGATGACAGTACAGACGTGCTCGATGGCTTCACGGCGCCCCGTGAGCCGGCGGACTTCGGATTCCGGTTTGGCGCTGCGTCCGTTGGTTGCGGCAGTGGTGAGTGAGGAGCTGTTAGACGAGGCCAGGCAGATCACCCCTGGAAGTCACGCCGAGTTTGGTGAAGACCTGGTACAGGTGCCCTTCAACGGTCCGGACTGAAACGCCCATCTCCAGGGCGATGTCCCGGTTGGATACGCCCCGTCCCGCCAGCCGGGAGATCTGCCGCTCACGGGCGGTGAGGAGCGGGCTTCCGCTGCTGGGGACAATCGGGAGACTGGGAACGGTGGCGGTGAGGCTGTCCAGCCGGGCCTGGGCGATCCGGGCGGATGCGGAATCACCGGAGTGGCGGGCAAAGTCGACAGCGAGCGCCACACACCGGGCCTCCACCGCGTCGAGCTCCAGCTCGGCGGACAGGTGGGCGCCTTGCAGGAGGACCTTGGCGTCCCTGGTGCGGGTGCCGACGGCGATGAGGCGGGAGATCTCGGCCAGGGTGCCCTGGCGGTGGCCCGCCACGTCCTCCATGAGCCGGAGATCCTCGTCCGTCCCGTTCACGGTCGCTCCGAGCAGGCTGATCCCCGCCAGGGTGTACCGCCCGGCCGCGATGTCACGGTGCGCCGCCTCGAGCAGCCGCTTCACGGCGTCGGTGTCGCCCAGCCACCGGCCCGCCATGTCTGCGCAGAAGTCCGTGACGAACAGGGTGCGGAAGTTGCAGTGGCCGCGGGCGCCGCGCAGCTTGTCGAGGTATTTGTGCGCCTGCCCGGCGTTGCCGATCTGGGCGTAGGCAAAGGCCGTGGCGGCGTAGGCGGCCTGGAGCATGTTCAGCACCGGCCGGAGCTCGAGCTGGGCGACGGCGGACAGCAGCGAATCCAGGGCCACCGCACCCCGGCCGGAGAAAACGTAGGCGATGCCGGCGGCCAGTTCCGTGGCGGACGTCCGGTAAGCCAGCCGGCGTTCTTCCTGCCCTTTGGGCGGGCCCACGAGTTCCAGGCACCGCTTCCACTGGCCGGCCTGCAGCAGCACGTTGAACGCGGTCAGCGTGAACCGCTCCCGCAGTCCTGTCAGCGGGCCTGAGTCCGAGAGCTGCCCGCCCACGCGCCGCATCAGCTGGAGGGCATCCATTTCCCGGCCGACCGCGGACAGGGCATGCATCAGGAGCAGTGCTGCCTGGATCCTGAAGCCGGGGTCCTTGTTGACGGCGGGGTCGGCGGCCGCCTCCAGCTCGCCGACCATGGATGCGTAGTCGCCAATGAAGGACTTGTATTCGAATTCGGCCAGCGTGATGACGTTGGTTGCCGTACCCAGCGGATCGGGCCAGGTGGTTGCCACTCCGGCGGCAACGCCCAGCCGTTCGCGGGCGGCCGCCAGCTCGTCCGGCACTTTGCCGCACAGCTCCGGCAGCCACACCATGACCCGGCTCTTGGCGGCCACCACGCGGGCGAAGGCCTCCACGTCGAGCGCGTCCAGCTGCGCCTGGGAAATGTCCTCCAGCGCGGCCATGGCCTGCAGCGGCAGGTCGAGCAGCAGGTAGGCGGTTGCCTTGTGCAGCTGGGCATCCACCCAGACGTCGTCGGTCCTCTTGATGCCTTCAACGCAGGTGATCGCGAACCTCGGGTCGAAAAGGTGCACCGCCGCCTCCGCGGCGGCCACCGCCATGGCAGGGCTGAGCTCGGCCTGGCATTCCCTGGTCCAGGCGGCGAACTCGATCCGCTCCTCCATGCTCAGGGCGGACAGCTCCGGTTCCTGGCCCCCCAGCAGCAAAGCCCGGAGTTCGCGCCGGCGGGAGATACTCAGCCACGACCGCACCACGTCCCCGAGGTACTGCTCGCGCACGGAGACCCACCGTTCCCCGGTGTCGGCGACCGTCAGCAGCCCTGCGTCCTCCATGTCGGCCACGGTGTCGGTGCCGTAGATATCGGTCAGCCTGGCCAGCGGAACACGCCGCGCACAGGCCAGCATCTCGATGACCTCGCGGGTTTCCGGCTCCTCCCGGGACCAGCGGGACCGGACGATGTCATCCAGTCCGGTGGCGCCGTCGAGCACCACCCTGTCGCGCAGGGTCCAGACGGAATCCGACAGGACGAGGTTTCCTGACTGCTGCTGCTCGGTAACGAGCGCCTTGAGCAGGAGCGGATTGCCTCCCACGATGGCGTGGTAGGTGCTCACGAGCGAGGCCGAAACGCGGTGGCCCAGCAGGGTCAGCAGCACCTGGCGGGTCTGCAGTTCGTTGAGGTTGTCCAGCCGGACTTCCGTCAGCCGCCGGTCGGTAAGCAGCCAGTGGAAGTCCGCCGGAAGGTCGCTGGTGCTGGGTGCAATGGCAATGACGCGGGCAGTGTGCGTCAGCATGATGTTCAGGATGACGCCGGCACTCATGTCATCGATCGGGCCGGTGGTGTCGAGGGTGATGATGCAGTCCCGGCCCGCGGCGTCGGACCGGATCAGTGAGGTGATCCCTTGGAGGATGGCAGTCGGCGAGGCCAGCGCGGACTGCGGAAGCCGTGCCAGGAGGAATGCGAGGCAGCCATAGGAGGTTTGCGAACCGGACAGGGGGCTGCGGAGCTGAAGCGCCCAGACATCAGGACCCAGCTCAGCAACAGCGGTGCGCGCCAGTGAGGATTTCCCCACGCCGCGGGCACCGGTGATCACAACGCCCAGGGACTCAGGATCTGTCAGGGCAGTGCGGATGGCCTCCAGGTCTGCGCTGCGCGCCGGAACCGACCATCGTTGGAGGTCCGTTCCGCCCGCGACGCCAGCCGGCCCCGCCAGCACGCCCGCCGTAGACCCACGTCCCCAGCTCAGTGGCTCAATTGACATGAACTTTTCCTTACATCCCGCCCGGCAGGATAAAGGCCCCATCGCCTCCCCCGCTTAGAAAGTAGACTACCCCGTTACATTGCAGGGATACAGGGCACTGCGTTCACATTTCGCAGACCTTGAGGCGACCTTGAGGGTTTGGACGGCGCCGGGGGAAAAGCGCAGCTGCCGCGGCTAGACCTTGGCCGAGTGGAACTGCTGCTGCGCGGCGGTCAGTCCCTCACGGATGAGGAGCTCGACGGCATCGGCCGCGTCATCGAGCAGGAAGGGCAGTTCCTTCTTTTCAGCGGTGCCAAAGTCCCGGAGCACGTAGTCGGCGGTGTCCATCCGGCCCGGCGGCCGGCCCACTCCCACCCGTACGCGGAGGTAGTCCTTGGTGGCGAGGGCCTTGGAGATGTCACGGAGGCCGTTGTGCCCTCCCTCGCCGCCGCCGATCTTGAGCTTGACAGTATTAAAGGGAATGTCGATCTCGTCGTGGACCGCAACCACGCGGGACGGCTCCACGTCGTAGAACTTGGCGAGTGCCGACACCGGCCCGCCGGAGACGTTCATGTACGTGCTGGGTTTTGCCAGCACGAGGCGGGGGCCGCCAATGCCCAGCCGGCCCTCGACCACAAGGGCCCTGGCTTTGTGCGTCTTGAACTTCCCGCCGATCCGTCCGGCCAGCCCGTCCAGCACCATCTGGCCGACATTGTGCCGGTTGCCGCTGTATTCGGGTCCGGGGTTGCCAAGGCCTACGACCAGCCAGGTGTCAGTCATGAATCAATCCTAAGACGGGGGTTTGCACGCTTGCGGTGCGGGGACGGCAGTGGCCGGGCCCGAAAGGGCCCGGCCACCGGTCCGCGCTGTATGAAACGCGGGAAAGGATGCGCCCGAATTACTCGGCAGCGGCTTCTTCGGCCGGAGCCTCTTCCGCGGCGGCTTCCTCGGCTGCGCCTTCTTCTTCCTCAGCCGGAGCTGCGGCCTCGGAGATGTTGACCACCAGGGCCTCGGCGTCGGTCAGCAGGACGGCACCCTTGGGGAGCACGAGGTCGCTGGCGTGGATGTGCTCGCCGGCAGCGCGGCCCTCGATGTTGACCTCGACGGCCTCGGGCAGGTGGGTGGCCTCGGCTTCGAGGGAGACAACGGTGAGTTCCAGGTTGTGGACGGTGCCTGCGGCAGTTTCACCGGCGGTGTGAACGGGAACGTCCACGGTGACCTTCTCGCCCTGGCGGACGGTCAGGAGATCGATGTGCTCGATGATCTGCTTGATGGGGTCGCGCTGGACGTCCTTGACGAGGGCCAGGTGGCCTTCACCGTTGAGGTCCAGGGACAGCAGGGCGTTGGGGACGCGGACGGCCAGGGTGGTGGCCTTGGCCGGCAGGGTGATGTGAACGGGCTCGGCGCCGTGGCCGTAGATGACGGCGGGGATCTGGCCGGCTGCGCGGGCGCGGCGGGCGAAGCCCTTGCCGAATTCGGTGCGTGCTTCTGCTGCGAGCTTCTGCTCAGACATGTGAATCTCCTGGTGCTTTTGTTGGTTCAGCAAGGGCGGAGGTCTGGAAGCGACCTTCAACGCCGGGCGGCCCGCAGGCGGCCCCACTAGAAGGGTGATTCAGACCCAGTCGATAACGGAGACCAGCAGTCCGGCGATCCGCGCCTGCGGATGTCCGGTGCTCTCCCTCGCCAAGGTATCGGGAAAAAGTTTACCAGCGCCCGGCCCGTTTACTGAAAACGGGAATATCACTGGCACCGCTGGTTGAGCTTGTCGAAACCCGGGCTTCGGGTTTCGACAAGCTCAACCGGTGTCAGGCTTTGCCGTCGAAGAGGCTGGTGACCGATCCGTCGTCGAACACTTCCCGAATGGCCCGGGCAATGAGCGGCGCGATGGACAGCACGGTGAGCTGCGGGAACTGCTTCTCCGCGGGGATGGGCAGCGTGTTGGTGACCACCACTTCGCGGGCGCCGGACTCGGAGAGGCGGCGTGCGGCGGGGTCCGAGAACACCGCGTGCGTGGCGGCGATGATGACATCCTTCGCGCCGGCGTTCTTGAGCACCTGCACGGCGCCGGAGATGGTTCCGCCGGTGTCGATCATGTCGTCGATGAGCACACAGGTGCGTCCCTCGATCTGGCCCACGACAGTCTTGGAGACGGCCTGGTTGGGCACGGTCAGGTCGCGGCTCTTGTGGACGAATGCCAGCGGCGCGCCGCCGAGGCGTTCTGCCCACTGCTCGGCCACGCGCACGCGGCCGGTGTCCGGGGACACGACGGTGATGTTGTCGGCGGCAACACGCGTCCGGATGTAGTCGGCCAGCAGCGGGATGGCCATGAGGTGGTCCACCGGGCCGTCGAAGAAGCCCTGGATCTGCGAGGTGTGCAGGTCCACGCTCATGATGCGGTTGGCGCCTGCCGTCCGGTACATGTCGGCGACGAGGCGGGCGGAGATCGGCTCGCGGCCGCGGCCCTTCTTATCCTGGCGCGAGTACGGGTAGAACGGCGAAACCACGGTGATCCGCTTGGCGGAGGCGCGCTTCAGCGAATCAATCATGATCAGCTGTTCCATGAGCCAGTTGTTCAGCGGTGCCGGGTGTGCCTGGATGACGAAGGCATCGGTGCCGCGGACGCTCTCCCCCGCGCGCACGTAGATCTCGCCGTTGGCGAAGTCGTAGGCGTCCACAGGCAGCAGTTCCGTGCCCAGCTCCTTGGCGATCTCCCGGGCAAGCTCCGGGTGCGCGCGCCCGGTGGCGAGCACCAGTTTCTTCTCGCCGTGAGCCGTAATTTCGGTCATGGTTGCTATGCCTCTTCTGTCGATGCGGGGGAATTGGAGGAGTCAGTGTGGCCTTCGCGCGCCGCTGCGGCCTCCGCCAGCTCGGCGGACAGCGTACCGGGCCGGTTGGCCGCGACCCAGCCTTCGGCGTTGCGCTGTGCTGCCATGGACAGCGCCAGTGCCCCGGCGGGCACGTCCTTGCGGATCACGGCACCGGCGCCGCTGTAGGCACCGTCCCCCACCGTGACCGGAGCGACGAATACTGTGTTGGATCCGGTGCGGACGCCCGAGCCGATCACCGTGCGGTGCTTCTTCTCGCCGTCGTAGTTCGCCGTGATGTTGCCGCAGCCGATGTTGGTGTTCTCACCGATTTCGGCATCCCCGGCGTAACCCAGGTGGGACAGCTTGGAGCCGCGGCCGATCCGGACGTTCTTGGTTTCGTAGAAGGCGCCGATCTTGCCGGTCTCGCCCAGCACCGTTCCCGGGCGCAGGTAAGTGAAGGGGCCAACGCTGGCCCCCGCGCCGATCTCGGCACCGGAGCCGTGGGTCCGGGTCACCTTGGCGCCCTCACCGATGCTGACGTCCGTCAGCGTGGAGTCGGGGCCGACGACGGCGTCCCTCGCCACCGTGGTGGTCCCGTGCAGCTGGGTGTTGGGCAGGATCCGGACGTCCTCCGCCAGCGTCACTGTGGAATCGATCCAGGTGGTGGCGGGGTCAACGACCGTGACGCCCGCGCGCATCCAGGCTTCCACGATCCGCCGGTTGTGCTCAGCGCCCAGGGCTGCGAGCTGCACGCGGTCGTTGGCGCCTTCCACCTGCCAGCGGTCGGCGGTGACGACGGCGGCCACGCGGCCGCCTGCCTCGCGTGCCAGTCCGAGGACGTCGGTCAGGTACTTTTCGCCCTGCGAGTTGTCGGTGGTGACGTGGACCAGGGCGTCGCGGAGGACGGCGGCGTCGAAGGCGTAGATGCCGGAGTTGATCTCGCGGATGGCGCGCTCGGCGTCGGTGGCGTCCTTGTGCTCGCGGATGCCGGTCACCGTGCCGTCCCCGCCGCGGAGAATGCGGCCGTAGCCGGTGGCGTCGTCGAGGATCGCGGTAAGGACCGTGACCGCGTTGCCCTCGCGCTCGTGGGTGGACACCAGCTCGGACAGCATTTCACCCGTGAGCAGGGGAACGTCGCCGTACGTGACGACGACCGTTCCGGCCACCGGTTCCTTGGCGTCCAGGGCTTCGAGGGCAACTTCCACCGCGCGTCCTGTGCCGGGAACTTCATCCTGGTCGACGATCAGGGCGTCCGGGTCGAGTTCGGTGAGGTGCGCGGCGACGCGGTCCCGCTCGTGGCGGACCACCAGGGCCAGCCGCTCGGGGCTGATGCTGCGGGCGGCGAGCAGGGCGTGGCCCACCATGGAGCGGCCGCCGATTTCGTGAAGGATCTTGGGGGTACGGGATTTCATCCGGGTACCGGCACCTGCAGCTAGGACGATAACGGCGGCTGGGCCGGATTTCTCGGGGCTCACGTACGGGCTCTCCTTGCTCGGTTGCGCTGTACTGCATCCGCGGCTGCGTGCGCGGCGGTGTCCTGGCCTGTGCCCGGAACCGGCAACAGGGTTCATCCTACTGGACGCCTCTGATGCAGCTGTTCCGCCCATAGGATTCGAACCTATACTCCACGGCTCCAAAGGCCGGGGTGCTGCCGTTACACCAGAGCGGACCGTGCCCGGCGCTAAGCCTGGACACGAGAACCAATTCTGCCACGAACGTTGACGCTCGTGCGACCTCGGCCTCCGGGGCGCTCCGGCACCTGCCGGAACAGCGCGCCGCGACCCGCCGCCGCCCCGGCACGCGGCGGGGAGTAAGGCATGATGGGACGGTGAGCAACAGCACAGGGACAACTGACGGTCCGGGGAACCTGCCGGCACGGCCCGATGCAGCGGCGGGGCGGATTCCCCGTTCACGGATGACCGGCCCCCAGCGGCGGTCCCAGCTCATTGAGGTAGGACGGGCCCTCTTCGCGGTGCGCGGACTGGACGGGACCACCATCGAGGAGATCGCCGCCTCGGCCGGCGTCTCCAAGCCCGTGATCTACGAACACTTCGGCTCGAAGGAAGGCCTGTACACGCAGGTTGTCGAGTTCGAGTTCCGTATTCTGCTTGCCGCCATCAACGACGCACTGGCCGAGGAGGCCAAGCCCCGTGTCCTCGTGGAACGCGCCGCCCTGGCCCTGCTCACGTACATCGAGGAACGCACGGAAGGCTTCCGCATCCTCATGCGGGATGCTCCCCCGTCCCAGCCAGAGGGCGCCTTCTCCACCCTGCTCTCGCACGTGACGGCCCGGGTGGAACACATCCTGTCCGACGAATTCGCCCGCCGCGGGTTCAGCGCGGCCGACGGAGCCATGTACGCGCAGATGCTCGTCGGCATGGTGGCGATGACGGGCCAGTGGTGGCAGGACGCCCGCGAACCCGACAAACGCGCCGTCGCTGCGCACCTCGTCAACCTCGCCTGGAACGGCCTGACCGGGCTCAAGAAGGACCCGGAGCTGCGCAGCGAGCCGTAGGTGGTCACCTTCGTCCGGCCCGCCTCCGCGGCACAGGAGCCCTTCGCCGTCGCTTAGCGCGTAGGTCCCTTCCCAACGCTCGCAAGCTCGTGTCGGGCCCCTCGGGACGACGCTTACGGCACATAGGGGCACCTGCGGTCGCTGGGCGACCTCCGGTGCCCGATGCGCCGCGATGCGCGACTACACGAAGGTCTCCTGCACCGCTCGTGCCCGCGTCGCCTTTGTCAGTCCCCCAGTAGTTCCGAGGCTTCGAGCCACTCCATTTCCAGGGCGTCCTTTTCGTCCGTCAGGTTCTTGAGCTGTTTGTTCTGATCGGCGAGCTTGTCGAAATCGCCGGCCTCGGTGGTCTTCAGCATCAGGTCGTGTAGCTTCTTTTCCTCTTGATCCAGCTTCTTCAGCTGCCGCTCGATCCTGTTGAGGGCCTTGCGGGCCTCGCGCTTCTCGGCTTCGGAGGGGCCCGCCGGTTCGGTGGCGGCCTGTGCCTGGCTGCCGCTGGTGACGGGGTTTCCGCCGCCGGTGACGGTGGAGCCGGCCAGGGCAGCCTCACGGAGTTCGAGGTACTGGTCGACGCCGCCGGGAAGGCCGCGGATCTTACCGTCGCCAAGGAGCGCCATCTGGTGGTCGGTGACGCGCTCGAGCAGGTAACGGTCGTGGCTGACCACGACGAGCGTGCCCGGCCAGCCGTCCAGGACGTCTTCGACGGCGGCGAGGGTGTCGGTGTCGAGGTCGTTGGTGGGTTCGTCCAGCATCAGCACGTTCGGCTCGCCCACCAGCAGCCGCAGGAGCTGCAGGCGGCGCCGCTCACCGCCGGACAGGTCCCGGACCGGCGTCCACTGCTTCTGGTTGGTGAAGCCGAGCTGCTCCACGAGCTGGCCGGCCGTGAACTCCCTGCCGCCCACGTTGAAGGACCGCTTTTCGCGCTCGATGACCTCGATGACGCGCAGGTCGGCGACGTCGTCGAGCTCCTTGACCTCCTGGGTGAGCACGGCGGTGACCACCGTCTTGCCCTTCTTGACCTTTCCGGCCGAGGGCTGGATTTCGCCGTTGAGCAGCCTGAGCAGCGTGGTTTTCCCGGCACCGTTGACGCCGACGATTCCCAGCCGCTCCCCCGGGGCGAGCCGCAGTGTGATGTTGTTGAACAGCTTCCTGCCCGCGTCCTCTGCCGGGTCGCCGCCCTCGAAGTCGAGCGACACGTTTTCGAGGTCGAGCACGTCCTTGCCCAGCCGCGCCGTGGCCATCTTGTTCAAGGCCATGGAATCGCGCGGTTCGGGGACGTCGGCGATCAGCGCGTTGGCTGCCTCGATCCGGAACTTGGGCTTGGACGTCCGGGCGGGGGCGCCGCGGCGGAGCCAGGCGAGTTCCTTCTTCACCAGCTGCTGGCGCTTGCTTTCGACGACGGCGGCCATCCGGTCGCGCTCGGCGCGCGCCAGCACGTAGGCGGCATAGCCGCCGTCGAACGGGTCAACAATCCCGTCGTGGACTTCCCAGGTTTTGTTGCAGACTTCGTCGAGGAACCAGCGGTCGTGGGTGACCACGAGGAACGCACCCTGGTTGGGCCGCCACCGGGTCTTCAGGTGCCGGGAGAGCCAGGCCACGCCCTCGACGTCGAGGTGGTTGGTGGGCTCGTCGAGCATGATGACGTCGTGGTCCTCGATGAGGAGCTTGGCCAGCGCCACCCGCCGCTTCTGGCCGCCGGAGAGTGCGTGCACGTTGGCGTGCCAGTCGACGTCGGACACCAGGCCGCCCATGATCTCGCGGATCTGCGGATTGGCCGCCCACTCGTGGTCCGCCTTGTCGCCGACGATGGCGGCGCCCACCGTCAGGTCGGCGTCGAGGACGTCGCTCTGGTCCAGGTAGCCGATGTTGACGTCCCCGCGCTTGGTGACCCGGCCGGAGTCCGGCGTGGAGCGCAGCGCCAGCAGCCGCATGAGGGTGGACTTGCCGTCACCGTTCCTGCCCACCATCCCGATCCGGTCGCCCTCTTCGAGCCCAAGGGTGATGCCGTCCAGGACGGTGCGGGTTGCGTACGAGACTTTGAGGTTCTCGCCGCCGAGCAGGTGTGCCACGGGGAACTGCTTTCTGCTGGTGTGGAAGGTATTAAAGGAGCGTATCGGAGATGATCCGCGCACCGGGCACGGGGCCGTGGACGGCCAGTGCGTTCAGGCCCTTGTGCTGCAGCTCCCCGGCGAGGTT
Source organism: Arthrobacter sp. NPDC057388 (assembly GCF_042668165.1). Lineage (NCBI taxonomy): Bacteria > Bacillati > Actinomycetota > Actinomycetes > Micrococcales > Micrococcaceae > Arthrobacter > Arthrobacter sp. NPDC057388. The sequence continues at coordinate 27,055 of NZ_JBHVBL010000007.1, read as the reverse complement.
CTCCGCCGCTTCGGGATTGTGCGCCAGCAGGGCCACGGTGGGTCCGGAGCCGGAAACGATCCCGGCGATGGCCCCGCAGGATTCGCCCAGGCCAAGGGTGTCCCGGAGCCCGGGCGCCAGCTCGATGGAGGCCCGCTGGAGGTCGTTGACCAGCACCCGGCTCAGGGCATCCGGGTCGCCGCTGCGCAGCGCCTGCAGGATCTTCGGGTCAACCGCCGTTGGCTCCTCCGCGTCGAGGCCTTCGGCATCCCGGAGCCGGTCAAGGGTGCGGAAGACCTCCGGGGTGGACAGCCCAAACTCGGCCGTCACGAGTACCCAGTCCATCTGTGCCTTGGCCAGGGCGGGTGACAAATCGTCACCCACGCCCAGCCCCACGGCCGTGCCGCCCAGCAGGGCAAAGGGCACGTCCGCCCCCAGCTCGGCGGCGAGGTGGGCGAGCTCGTCCCGGGAGAGGCCGCTGTTCCACAGCGCATCGCAGGCCAGCAGGGTGGCGGCGGCATCCGCGGACCCGCCGCCCATGCCGCCCGCTACCGGCACCCGCTTGGTGATTTCAAGGTGCACGCCGGTGGAGTGTTCGGACACGTCCGCCATGAGGGCCGCTGCCTTGTACGCGAGGTTCCGTTCGTCCAGCGGGATGTCCACGCCGTCGAGGTCCAGCGTGCTGTCGGGGCTGATGCTGACGGTGATGCCGTCCGAGGCCGTGGTGGTGGCCGCTACTTCCTCGTACAGGGACACTGCCAGGTAGACGCTGGCCACGGAGTGATAGCCGTCCGGACGCAGCGGCCCGACGTCCAGCGAGACGTTGACTTTGCCCGGCGCCTTGACGCGGACGGTCCTTGCTGCGGAGCGGCCCTTCAGGCCTTGGACCGCCATCAGGAATCCGCGGCCCGGCGGGCTTCGGCGATCCGCGCGAACCCGGCAATGTCGATTACTTCGCCCCGCGCGGTGGGGTCGACGCCGGCGGCCACGAGGCAGCGCTCCGCTTCGGCGGCGCTGCCGGCCCACCCGGCAAGTGCTGCCCGCAGGGTCTTGCGCCGCTGCGCGAATGCCGCGTCCACCACGGCGAAGACCTCCTCGCGGCTGGCGGTGGTGGCGGGGGGCTCGCGCCGGGTGAAGGCCACAAGCCCCGACTGGATCTTCGGCGCGGGCCAGAAGACGTTCATGCCGATGATGCCGGCCTTGCGCATGCTGCTGTACCAGGCCGCCTTGACCGAGGGCACGCCGTAAATCTTGGATCCCGGTTCGGCGGCAAGCCGGTCGGCAACTTCGTCCTGCACCATGACCAGGCCGTGGCGGATCGACGGGAAGTGCTGCAGCAGGTGGAGCACCACCGGCACCGCCACGTTGTAGGGCAGGTTGGCAACGAGCGCAGCGGGCTCGGCGGGGAGCTCCGTCACTTTCATGGCGTCGGCGAGCACCAGGTGGAAGTCGCCGGCGGAGTCTGGCCGCCATTGGCTGATGGTGTCCGGCAGCTTTGCAGCCAGGACGGGATCAATTTCGACGGCGACCACCGTCTTGGCGGCGTCGAGGAGCCCCAGCGTCAGTGAGCCAAGCCCGGGTCCGACTTCGAGGACCGTCTCCTCCGGGCCGATACCGGCCGCGGCCACGATCCGCCGGATGGTGTTGCCGTCGATGACGAAGTTCTGGCCAAGCGTCTTGGTGGGGCGGACGCCTATCTCCCCGGCGAGCCTGCGGATATCGGAGGCACCGAACAGTGGAGCGGGCGCAGTGCCGGAGGGGGTCGGGTCAGTCACCTAGGTATCCTATCCCGGCGATTCCGGATGGAACGGGTCCGAGGTCCGGCCGCATGAACCCAGGGACGGCGAAGGCCGGACCCGGAGCAATCCGGGTCCGGCCTTCGCGGCCGCTGCGGCCGTGGTCAGCTGCCGCAGCGGCAAGGGATCTTATTGTGACTGTGGTGCGGAGCCGCCGGCTAGCTGCCCGCGGCCCAGCCGCAGCCCCATGGCTGCAGGCCGCGCTCCGCGTAGACACGGTTGGCGATGTCGATCTGCTGCGCCTTGCTCGCCTGGCTGGCGTTCGGGGCGTAGGCGCCACCGCCGGCGCCGATCCAGGTCTGGATGTCGAACTGCAGTCCGCCGTAGTAGCCGTTGCCGCTGTTGATGGACCAGTTGCCGCCCGATTCGCACTGGGCGATCTTGTCCCACATGGCCACGTTCATCATGGCCGGGGCGGCCGCACCGGTGTTGCCGCTTTCCGGTTCGGCGGCTGCCGGCTTGGGGGCTTCCTTGGTGCCGACCGTGATCTTCTCGGTCACCGGCTCACGGGTGGCGGTCTTGGAGACAAGGGTCCGGGACGCCTCACGGCCGTCGACCAGAACCAGCTTGTACGTCAGGGTCGTAATGCCGGGAACGCCTTCCTGGGTGACCTTCTCCTCGCCCTTGGGCAGGGTGTCGCTGTCCGTGGTGAGCGTCTGGAAAGCCACTTCCTGGGTGACGGTGGCGGTCTTGCCGGTGTCAACGCGTGACACCTTGATCACCATGTTGTTCACCACCGGGGCGTGGGCCGGCTGGGACGTCCGGTCCGCGGCGGCAAGCCGGATGCCGGCATCCTTGAGGACCTCGCCGACGGTGGCGGCGGTGGTGGTGGTCTTCCTGGCCTTGCCGTCGGCGATGATGCTGACGGCCTTCGGCGTCGAGATGGCCACGAACGATCCGTCCACCGCCAGCTGAGCGTCCTTCGGCACGGAGAGCTCGGAGGAACTGGCAACACCAAGCTGGGTCACGAGCCCGGCCACGTCCTGGGCGGTGGTGCTGACAGTCTTCTCGGCGCCGTCCAGGCTGACCTTTACGGCCTTGGCCATGTTCACGTTGATGACGGATCCGTTTTCAACACTGGCGTCCAGCGCCGGAGAAACGCGGTCGGCCGGGTGCAGCTCCACGTTCGCGCTCTTCACCACCTGTTCGACGGTGCCGCCGAATGTCTGGACGGAACTGACTTTCCCGTCGACGTTCAGGGTGACTGTCTTGTTGTTGCCCACGAAGGCCACGAGCCCCAGCACGAGGGCCGCGAGCACCAGCACCTGCGTGCCGACCTTGATGAAACTGAACTTGCCGTCTGACGTGAAGAACTTGACCACGATTGCCCGTAACTTTTGAGCCATCCGGGCACGGGGAAAAACGCACAGGGGTACCCGCGGCGGTCACCTAAGTGGTGGCTCCGGACAGACCGGAGCAGGCCGCAGGCATGTGCGTCGCCACACTCACATGGCAGGGCCACAAGAGGCGCCCTGCCGGTCACGAACATGAGTTTTATCATCCGGAGGCCTTCCCCGACCCCGGCTAATAGTTTTTTACTGTAACCGTAGCGTTATAAAGGGGCCAAAAAAGTTGCCTACCAGGTATGTATTTTGAGATTGGCACCGCGGGGGCCGCTAGTCCCAGGATCCGTACGCCCGCACGGTATTTGCGCTTATTTGGCTGCACAGTTCGGCGAGGTCTTTTTCTGTCAATTCCGCGATCGCCCGGACGGTGTAAGGCACCATATAGCTGGCGTTGGGGCGTCCGCGGTGCGGGTGCGGGGTGAGGAACGGCGAATCGGTTTCAACCAGCACCAGCTCGGGATCGGCTACGGCGAGCGCTTCGCGGAGATTGCTGGCGTTCTTGAACGTGAGCGTCCCCGCGAACGACATGAACCATCCCTCGCTGTTGCAGATGCGGGCAAGCTCCGCGTCGCCGGAAAAGCAGTGGAACACCACCCGCCCGGGGGTGCCCTCCTCGCGCAGGACCTGGACGACGTCGTCGTGGGCGTCCCGGTCGTGGATCTGCAGCGTCCGGTCCAGCCGCTTCGCGATGTCGATGTGCCGGCGGAAGGAGTAACGCTGGTGGGCCAGCCCCTCCCCTTCTGTGCGGAAGAAATCCAGGCCCGTTTCCCCGATGGCGCGCACGCGTGGGTGGGCAGCGAGCTGCTCGATTTCCGCGAGCGCATCCTCAAGCTCACCGCGGGCCGCGTACTCCGGCGCATCATTGGGGTGGAGTGCCACCGCCCCGAGCAGGCGCGCATCGAGGTCGACGGCACGCACCGTGAAGCGCGAGGACTCGAGGTCGCAGCCCACCTGCACGGCGCCACAGACACCCACGGCCTCCGCGGCGTCCAGGGCAGCCGCAATGTCCACCCGGACATCATCGGTCGGGAAGTCGAGGTGGGTGTGGTTGTCCATCACGGGGACAGGCAGGGGTTCGGGGGCCGGCGGGAAACCGCGCTTGCCGGAACCGTCGGTGCCGGGAGTCCGGTAGGGACGGGGAGTCAGGGAATGCCGCATCCATCCAGCCTATCCGGCCCCCGGCTGTGCTTGGACACGGGAGCGCGAACGTACAGTTGCGGCCCCGAATCCGGGTGAAAACGGGACCACAACTGTACGTTCGCGCTGCACGTTTCCCACCGCCCGCACTGCGCCGTTCCATGCTTGGCATTCCCCGCAGATTAACGGGGAACTCTCTGTTAGCCACGGCAGTTGTGTTAGTACGCTGGTACCGACGGATGTGAGCGCCCAAACGAGGGCAACGGCAGGCCTCCGCCGGTCCGTTCCGCTTCACTCTGGGCTGAAAGGTTGCCGATGGAACCGCACGGACGCATCACGGTCGACGAAGCACTCCCGCACGGACAGGGCTTCACCGGCAGTGTTGCGCGCGGCGTCAACCCCCTCAACGGGCACAAGTCCGTGCCGATGGAAGCCCCGATTTTCCGCTCGGCAAGCGAACGCATCCTCTCCGCCATCAACACGGTCATCGACGGCAAGGCCGAGGCCGCGAAGCTGGCACTGACCGTTCTCCTCGCCCAGGGGCACCTGCTGCTGGAGGACGTCCCCGGGGTGGGCAAGACGCTGCTGGCCAAGACGCTGGCGCGCACCATCGACTGTTCCGTCAGCCGCATCCAGTTCACGCCCGACCTCCTTCCCTCGGACGTGACAGGCGTCTCCATCTATAACCAGTCCTCGCGCCAGTTCGAGTTCCGCCCCGGTGCCGTGTTCGCCAATATCGTCATCGGCGATGAGATCAACAGGGCCTCGGCCAAGACGCAGTCCGCGCTGCTCGAATGCATGGAGGAGCACCAGGTCACGGTGGACGGACACTCCTACCGGCTCAGCGAGCCGTTCATGGTGGTGGCCACCCAGAACCCGATCGAGATGGAGGGGACGTATCCGCTCCCCGAGGCCCAGCGCGACCGCTTCATGGCGCGGATCTCCATGGGATACCCGGACAAGGACTCCGAAATCGAGATGCTCGAGACCCACCAGGCCACCTCCCCGCTGGCCCGGGTCAAGGCGGTGGTTACCGCGGCGGACGTCGCTGCCATGATCGCCACCGTCCAGCAGGTGTTCGTCTCAGAGGCGGTAAAGGAGTACACCGTGGCCGTCGGCCGGGCCACGCGCGACAGCGCCATGCTGCGCCTTGGTGCAAGCCCGCGCTCCCTGCTGCAGCTGCTCCGGGCGGCGAAGGCGACTGCTGCACTGGACGGCCGTGATTTCGTGTTGCCGGATGATGTGGTGGCCGTCGCCGAGGCGGTGCTGGCACACCGGATCATCCTGGACCGCAAAGCAGCCAGCACGGGCGAGACCCCGCAGGGCGTCATCCGCGGAGTGCTGGCCCGGATCCCCGTCAGCCAGGAGATGACGGACACGGCAAACTCGCGGCGGACCCCGCCCGAACTCAGGCACAGCCGCTAGGCAGGACCCTGGCCGTGGCACTGCTGGACAGCCTCCCCCGACATATCTTCAGCTCCCGGGGCTGGGGGCTCCTGGCGGCCGGTGCGGTCTCATTGCTCTGCGCCCAGGTCATGGGCCGCCGCGATCTTCTGGTCCTTGGTGTCCTGCTGCTGGTCCTGCCGCTCATTTCGCTGGCCGGCATCCGCGTGGTCAAGCCGCGCTTCCGGGTGTACCGGGAGTTCAGCCCCTCTACCGTTGAGACAGACTCCATCACCACGGTCCGGCTCGCCGTGGCCCGGACCGGTGTGGGCACGGGCCGGGTCATCATGGAGGAGCGGCTGCCTCCGCGGTTCGGTGAATCCCCTGCGTTCCGTTTCCCCGCCAGGTCCGCGTCCGGCGGCACCAGCCGTTACGAGTACCACCTGCGCTCGGGTAAGCGGGGACAGTTCACGATCGGCCCAGTCACCGCCGAGTTCACGGACCCCTTTGGGCTCTCACTCCACAGGCACGCGATCGACGACGGCGACACACTCACCGTGACGCCGGCCGCCGTCGAGCTCCCGGTCACCGGCCTGGCCGGTGCGCGCGGCAATGACGGCATCACGGCCACCCGCACCAGGGCCAATCCCAGCGACGACGACGTGATGACCCGCGAGTACCGGCACGGCGACCCGATGCGCCGGGTGCACTGGCCGGCCACGGCCCGGCACGGTGCCCTCATGGTGCGGCAGGAGGAGTCGGTCACCACACCCGAAGCCACCGTCATCCTCGACCACCGGTACGTTGCCCACTCGTCGGGATACAGCCCGGTGTTCGGCAGCACGGGCGACGACGGGAGCGAACTCGTCACCAGTGACACTTTTGAGTGGGCTGTCACCGCCGCCATGTCCGTGGCCGCGCACCTTGCCGAGCTCAACTACTCGCTGCGGTTCCTGGATGCAGCCGGAGAGCCTGCATTCCACCGTTCGTCCTCGGCGCCGGAGCCCGACAGCGAGGAGTACAGCGGCGCGACCGGCCTGCAGTCCATCGCCGAAAGCCTCGCCGCGATCCAGCTGACGGGACCGCACCATGCTCGGAGGGACCACGACTCCGTCCGCCGCGAGCATGCCGGTGGCGCGGATCCGGCCCAGTCCGTCTTTGACGACAGGCTCATGGACAAGCTCGTGGCCCACCGGATGCGCGGACCGGTCCTCGCGCTCCTCGGGAAGATTTCACTCGCGGAAGCGAGGGCACTGGCACCTGCTGCCGGTTACGCTGCCAACGCGTTTGCCGTGGTGATCACGGACAAGCCGGCGGAGTGCCACGAAGCGCTCGAGGCCCTGCGCCTGGGCGGCTGGCGGGCAGTTGCGGTCGAGGCGGCAACCTCGCTGCCCGCGGCGTGGACGTATTTCGATGAGGGAGACGCCGCCATGTGGACGGCAGCGGCGGACGTCCGCCGCGGTGCGGAGGTAGGGCCATGACACTGACGTCCCACCGGCCGGCGGAGGCCCGGCCGCAATCCGCTCCGGGCTCCCCCGGCGGCGGCAGATTCGGCGCCGGCGCATATCCCTGGGCCATGTCCGGTGCGGTGGCGGTGTCAGTCCTCGGGGCGTCGCTGTCCCTCAACGGGGTCCTTCGGGGCTGGGCATGGTTCCTGCCTGTCGTGACCGTGGTGGTGGTGGTCTCGCTGGCCATGGCCCTGCTGCGCACGTTCCGTGTCCCGCCACTGCTGGTGGCCGCGGGCGGCCTCGTGTCCCTGGCCTTCATCCTGACCTTCACGTTCTTCCGCCACGACAGCATCGCCGGGTTCCTCCCGTCGCAGGCCACCTTCGACGCTCTCGGCCGGCACCTGCGGCGGGCCAGCGAAACTGTCCTGGCCGAGAGCTCGCCGGTGGCGCCCAACGCCGGGATCGTCCTGGTGACCTGCGCCGCGCTGGGGCTCGTCGTCATCCTCGTTGATGCGCTGGCCCTCCCCCTGGGCATGCCTGCCACGAGCGGACTCGGACTGCTGGCGGTGCTGGTGGTGCCGGCCATGATCAAGCCGCAGAGCGTGGGATGGCTGGGGTTCCTGGTGACGGCGGCAGGCTACCTGGTGATCCTGGCGTGCAGCCAATGGTTCGCACCCGACGCCCGGACTCAGGCGGACACGGCCCGCAACCCGGGCCAGATCAGCCGCGCCGCACTGACCGGTGCCGTGGCGCTGGTGGTCACCCTGCTGCTGCAGCTTGTGGTTCCCGGCTTCGACCAGGGCACGTTCCCCCAGGGTTCCCGCCTCAACCCCTGGGGTTCCGCCTCCGGGCTGAACCCCATGATCAGCCTCGGGAACAGCCTGCGCACCCCGACGGGCGAGGGCCGGATCACCTACGCCACCAACGCCACCACCCCGCTTTACCTGCGCTCGGTGACGGTGGACCGCTTCGACGGCGAATCGTGGTCCCCCGACGACCGCAATGCCAGCCGCCGGGCGGGCACCGGGCGGATGGACGCGGGGCACGAGATCCTGGCGCCCGAACAGATCCGGCAGGTGACAGTGGTCAACACCGGCGACTTCACAAGCCCCTACCTTCCCGTCCCGTACGCCCCCGAATCCGTCAACGGGCTGAGCGGACGGTGGAGCTGGGATCCTGCCACTCTGAGCATTAAGGGCACCGACACCAACTCCCGCGAACAGCAGTATCTGGTGCAGTCCTCGGTGCCGAAGCTCACCACGGAACTGCTGGACGCGTCCTCCGCCCCCGTACGGGGCGTACCGGAGGAGTTCATCCGGCCGCCGTCGAACGTTCCGGACATCGTCCGGACCACCGCCGAGTCCGTCTCGGCAAACGGCCGGACCGCCTACGCCAAGGCGATGGCGATCCAGCGGTTCCTGCGCGGGCCGGACTTCACCTACTCCCTGGAGTCCCCGGTCCAGGGCGGATACGACGGCAACGGGTTGTCGGTCCTGGCGGATTTCCTGACTCAGAAGAGCGGCTACTGCATCCACTTCGCCTCCGCCATGGCCGTGATGGCCCGGCTGGAAGGCATTCCGAGCAGGATAGCCGTCGGTTACGCGCCGGGCCGGCTGACCGGTGCCACGGTCTCCGTGGCCGGCCAGGGAACGCTCCCGGAATACGAAGTCGATGCCCGTGACGCGCACGCCTGGCCCGAGCTGTACTTCCAGGGCCTCGGCTGGGTTCCGTTTGAGCCCACCCCCTCACGCGGCGTCGTGCCGGCCTACGCGCAGGACTCCTCGGCGTCCGGCGGGGCCAGCACCAACGACCAGAACAATGACGGCCTGGTACCGAGCGGCGGTGCCACGGCACCTTCGGCTCCGGCCCCTGAGCCGCTGCCCCTCCCGGGAGCCGGCACGGCCGACGGCGGAAGCCAGGCAATGCCTGCGCTCTACACCGCCGCCGGGCTGCTGCTGCTGGTCCTCCTGGCCGCTTCACCCCGCCTGGTGCGCGGGGGTCTCCGGTCCCGGCGCCTGAGGGGAACCGGCAGCGGCCGGAACCGGCTGGCCGAACCTCCACTCGTCTGGTCCGAACTCCAGGACACGGCCATGGACTACGGCGTGCGCCCGCGACCGAGCGAAACCCCGAGGACGTTCTCTGCCCGGCTGCGGAACTCCCTGGCCGCGGGACCGCTCGACGCCGGGACCTCCCAGGCTGTGGCTGTACTGACCGACGCCTACGAACGGCACCAGTACGGCCGCCCCTCAGGCCAGGATTCCGTGCCCGCCGGACTTTTGGAGGAGGCCGCCGTCGAGCACATCAGCCAGGTGCGGCGGGCGCTGCGCCACAAGGCCGGCGTCACCGGCCGGCTCCGCGCCGACTGGCTGCCGCCGTCGGTCCTCTCCCGCTGGGGCACTGTGGGGGGCTGGCCTTTGCGCATCCTGGCTCGCGCCGCGCTCCGGGTGGGGCGCTCCGCTTCGGCACTGTGGCACAGGACCCGCAGCGGAATCCGCCGGCTCCGCCAGGGTTAATTGCCGCGCGGCCGTGAAGGACTTCCCAGGTTTGACATGTGACGGCCACCACCTTATCGTTAGGAATCGGGAAAGCGCATTCCATGCAGCGGCCAGTCCGGCTCCCCTGATGGGAACCATCGCATAAACCGGACCGCAGCAGCCCTGGCGGGGCGGCGCGAGGCGCAACCTTTCCCGCGGGATTCCGGTCGTCCGGCGACGGATGGATCCGCGGGACAGACGACTTGTCCAAAGGAGGACGACATGAAGAGCGGGACACATAAGCTGCCGACCTACAGTGAATCGATTCAACCAGGCAATGGCCGGCCGAGCAGCACCAGGAAGGCTGCGGCAAGCGGCTGGGTGGGCAGCGCCCTGGAGTACTACGACTGGTTCATCTACGCCCAGGCCGCTGCCCTGGTCTTCCCCACGGTGTTCTTTCCGGCCGGAAATCCGACCGTCGCCCTGATCGCTTCGCTTGGCACCTACGCCGTGGGATACGTCGCCCGCCCCATCGGGGCATTCGTCCTCGGACAGTGGGGCGACAAGCACGGACGCAAGAACGTCCTGGTCCTGGCCATGCTGCTGATGGGTGTCTCCACCTTCGCGGTGGCCCTGCTTCCCACCTACGACCAGGTGGGCATTCTGGCCCCGGTCCTGCTGCTGGTCCTTCGGCTCGTCCAGGGCTTCGCCGTGGCCGGGGAACTGAGCGGCGCCAGCGCCATGATCGTGGAGCATGCGCCCTTCGGCCGGCGCGGCTTCTATGCCAGCTTCGCGCTGCAGGGCACCCAGGCCGGACAGATCATCGCCGCTGCCGTCTTCCTTCCGCTCTCGGCGGTGCTGTCAGCCGAGGACTTCCACGCCTGGGGCTGGCGGATCCCGTTCCTCCTCAGCGCCCTGGTGGTGTTCGCCGGTTACATGATCCGGCGCCGCGTTGACGAGACACCCGTCTTCGTGGAGGAGAAGGCGCACCGCGACGTTCCCAGGATGCCGGTGGTCCAGGTGCTGCGCGAAAGCGGGCTGAACGTGGTGCGGGCCGTCTGCATGACGCTGGTCAACGTCGTGGGCGTGACCGTGGCCGTCTTTGGTGCCGCCTATGCCACGCAGCCCGGATACGGCATCGGCATGAGCACCACCGTCTACCTGTGGATCCCCGTGCTGGCCAATGTCATCGCGCTGGCCCTCATCCCCTGGTTTGGCGACCTCTCGGACCGGTTCGGCCGCCGGCCCCTGATGATCGTCGGTTCGCTGGGCTCCGGCGCGCTGGCCTACGGATACCTCTACGCGGTCAGCCAGAACAACGTTCCGCTGACCATCGTCCTGGCGATCCTCATGTGGGGCACGCTGTACCAGGTCTGGAACGCCACCTTCGCCAGCTTCTTCCAGGAGCTCTTCCCCTCCCACACCCGCGTTACTGGCTTCGCCATCTCCCAGAACATCGGCCTGCTGATCACGTCCTTCCTGCCCAGCCTCTTCACGGTGGTCGCGCCCCCGGGTTCGGCCAACGTTCCGCTCACCGTCGGATCCATCTGCTTCGGGATCACGGTGGTCGGGGCAGTTGCTGCCTGGTCCGCCAGGGAGACGCACCGGATTCCGCTCCATGAGCTGGGGACGCCGGATGCCACCCCCGTTTCCCGCGAGGAGTATGCGGACATCCGGGCCGCGGCCCGCTAGATCGGGCACAGCGCCCTCACACGGAAAACGCACTGGCCTGCAGGATTCCTGCAGGCCAGTGCGTTTGCCCGTTGTACCCGACGGCAGGCTTTAGCCGGCGTAGGGGTCCGCGATGCCGATGTACTGGGTGTAGAGGTATTCCTCGATGCCTTCGAGCCCGCCTTCGCGGCCCAGGCCGGACTGCTTGACGCCGCCGAACGGTGCTGCTGCGTTGGAGACGACGCCGGCGTTCAGGCCGAGCATGCCCGTCTCGAGCCGCTCGCCCATACGGATCCCGCGGTTGAGGTCCTTCGTGAAGACGTAGGCCACCAGCCCGTATTCGGTGTTGTTGGCCAGGCGCACGGCCTCGTCCTCGGTGGAGAACGTGATGATGGGCGCGACCGGCCCGAAGATCTCCTCGGACAGGATCCGGGTGCCCTCGGTGACGCCCTTGAGGATGGTGGGCTGGTAGAAGTAGCCCGGCCCTTCGACCGGCGCTCCGCCAAGTACCGTGGTGGCGCCGGAGGAGACGGCGTCGCTGACCAGCTCGTGGACCTTGTCCCGGCTCTTGGCGTCAATGAGCGGGCCGACCTTGGATTCGGGCTCGGTGCCGCGCGCGGTGGTCATGTCCTTCATCTTCGCGGCGAACTTCTCCGCGAACTCGTCCGCGACGGATTCGTGCACGATGAAGCGGTTCGCGGCGGTGCAGGCCTCGCCCATGTTCCGCAGCTTGGCCAGCATGGCACCGGCAACTGCCGCGTCGACGTCGGCGTCCTCGAACACCACGAACGGGGCGTTGCCGCCGAGTTCCATCGATGTACGCAGCACCGTCTCGGACGCGTCGGAGAGGAGGCGTCGGCCCACCTCGGTGGAGCCAGTGAAGGACAGCTTCCGCAGCCGGGAGTCCTTGATCAGCGGACCGGTCGTGGCGCCGGCGCTGGTGGTGCTGATGACGTTGAGGACGCCGGCCGGCAGGCCGGCCTCCTGCATCACTGCGGCAAAGAGGTGGGAGGTCAGGGGCGTCAGGTTGGCGGGCTTGAGCACCATGGTGCAGCCGGCCGCGACGGCGGGTGCGATCTTGCGCGTGGCCATGGCCAGCGGGAAGTTCCACGGCGTGATCAGCAGGCACGGGCCCACCGGCTTCTTGGTCACCAGCAGGCGGGACTTGCCGTCCGGGGAGACGGAATAGCGGCCGAACGCGCGGACGGCTTCCTCGGAGAACCAGCGCAGGAACTCGGCACCATAAGTGACCTCGCCGCGGGCCTCGGCCAACGGCTTGCCCATCTCCAGGGTCATCAGCAGGGCAAAGTCCTCGGCCCGCTCGGTCACCAGCTCAAAGGCACGGCGCAGGATCTCGCCGCGCTCCCGCGGCGGCACCTTCGCCCAGGACTCCTGGGCTGCGGCGGCGGCATCCAGGGCGGCGGCGCCGTCCTCGGCCGAGGCGTCGGCGATGCTCAGCAGCACCTTCCCGGTGGCGGGATCCTCGACGTCGAACGTCTTGCCCGACGCCGCGGAGCGCCACTCGCCGTTGATGAGCAGGCCGGTGGGAACAGACGCGAGCAATTCGCTTTCGCGTTCTGCGGTAGCAGTGGACTGTGTTGTAACAGACACGGTGACTCCCTCGTCAGCAATCGGATTGCCGGTTATGTGCAGCTCCTGCACACGGCTAACCGCCGCCTGCCGCCCGCTGCTTGCTTGGCTGGATTAAAGCCACCGTACTGCCCGAATCTCGGCAGTGTCTACGCATCGGCGCACTGCCAGTCGGGGCTTTCGTTGTGCAGCTGCACAGCCGCAGGAGGGCACGATCAGGGGCGGTTACGGCAGCCCCGAAAGGCTCTGCATCACCGGGCAGCGAGGACCGCTGAGTACAGTTCCCGCTTGCTCACCCGGGTCTCCTCGGCGACCGCCGCAACGGCTTCCTTGAGGCGCACGCCCTTGGCCACGAGTTCGTTGACGGCGGCGACGCCGTCCTCCGGGGATCCCGGCGCGCGTTCCGGCGCCCCTGCCACCACGACCGCGATCTCGCCGCGCACCTCGTTGGCCTCCGCCCACTGCAGCATCTCCCGCAGCGACCCGCGGAGGACTTCCTCGTACGTCTTGGTCAGTTCCCGGCACACCGCCGCGCGCCGGTCCGGTCCGAAGCGCTCGTGCAGCGCCCGCAGCATGGCCTCGAGCCGGTGCGGGGCCTCGAAGAAGACCATGGTGCGGCGTTCGGCGTCGAGATCCGCCAGCCGGGTGGCGCGTTCGCCTGCCTTCCGCGGCAGGAACCCCTCGAAACAGAACCTGTCGGTGGGCAGCCCCGACAGCGCCAGGGCGGTGAGCACGGCGGACGGACCGGGGACGGCCGTGACTGTGAGACCGGCGGCCACCGCCCCCTCGACCAGGCGGAAGCCTGGATCGGAGACTGCCGGCATGCCGGCGTCGGTGACCATGACAAGGGTTTTACCGGAACGGACCTGTTCCAAAAGTTCGGCCGTCTTGGCGGCCTCGTTGTGCTCGTGATAGCTGATGATCCGCCCGCGCACGGCGACGTCCAGGGCCTGCACCAGGCGGTGCAGGCGCCGGGTGTCCTCCGCCGCGACGATGTCCGCTGTCCCGAGCAGTTCGAGCAGCCGGGGTGAAGCATCTCCCACATTGCCGATCGGTGTTGCCGCCAGGACGATCCGTCCCGGCCCGCCGGCGCGGAAGTCCCGCTCCCCGTCGCCGCCGGCGGCCGGTTCTGAATCGCCGGAAGGGCCGGAACTGCTGTCAGGGGCGGTGCTCGCTTCATGGTCCACAGGTCCAGCCTACTGCTGCCCGGCACTCCCCAAGGGCTTCTTCACCCCGCTCCCCAAGGCGCAAACGGTAGCATGGGCACGTGACGCAGACCTCCGTGCGGCCTGACGGGGCCGAACCAGCAAGCACCCCGGCTCCCGCACCCGCCACGGAAGGCCGCGGCGTGCACGGGAAGCGCTGGATCAGCCGGCCCTCGGAAGCGTTCACCGCAGATGCCCTCGCCCTGCGCCTGATCGGCGGCATCCGCACCTGGCGGGACTACCCGCCGTCGCTCCGTCTCTGGTTCTGGCTGGTTCCGGCGCTGACAGCCGCCGTGGGCGGATTCCTGCGTTTCGTGAGGCTGGACGTTCCCCGCAGTCTGGTCTTTGACGAGACGTACTACGTCAAGGACGGCTACTCGCTGCTGGTGAGCGGCTACGAACGGAGCTGGCCGGACAAGGCCAACGACGCGTTCATTGCCGGCAACCCCAACGTCCTGCTGAACACTCCTGAATATGTGGTGCACCCGCCCGTGGGCAAGTGGATGATTGCGGCAGGGATGTGGCTGTTCGGCGCGGACAACCCCTTCGGCTGGCGCTTCGCCGCTGCGCTGACCGGCACCTTGTCCATCGCCCTCCTCGCACTGATCGCCCAGAAGCTGTTCCGCTCGCTGATCCTGGGGGCGGCGGCCGGGCTGCTGCTCGCCGTCGACGGTCACCACCTCGTTCTGTCCCGCACGTCGCTTTTGGACATCTTCCTGATGTTCTGGGTCCTGGCGGCGTTCGGTGCGCTATTGCTGGACCGCGACGACGGCCGGCGCCGGCTGGCCGCCAGGCTCGGACGCCAGGCTGCGTCCTCCCCCACCGGCAGGCCGTCCGTCCTCCAGCTGCTGTCAGGGCCATGGCTGGGGGTCCGCTGGTGGCGGATCGTGGCAGGCGTCTGCCTGGGCCTGGCCGTGGGCACGAAATGGTCGGCGCTGTTCTTCCTGGCAGGCTTCGGGCTCCTGACCGTGTTCTGGGACCTGAGCGCGCGCCGGACCGCCGGCGTCCGCGGCTGGATCAGCGCCGGAATCATCAAGGACGGACTCCTGGCCTTCGTCAGCATGGTGCCGGTGGCCGCCGTGACGTACGCCGTCACGTGGACGGGGTGGTTCCGCTCCACCGACGCCTACTACCGGCGGTGGGCGGAGACGAACCCCAGCGCCGAATGGGGGTGGCTGCCGGACTCAGTGCGGTCCCTGGCGCATTATCACCTCGAGGCGTACAAGTTCCATCAGGGGCTCAGCTCGGAGCATCCGTATGAGGCGAGCGCCTGGAGCTGGCTGGTGATGGGCAGGCCCACCTCGTTCTACTACGAGTCCCCCAAGCAGGGCACGCCGGGCTGTGACTTCGCAAACTGCACCTCGGCCATCCTGTCGGTCGGCAACCCGCTGATCTGGTGGAGCGCCACCATCGCGCTGGTGGTCCTCCTCTTCTGGTGGGCGGGCCGGCGCGACTGGCGTGCCGGCGCCGTGCTGGCCGCCGTCGGCTCCGGCTACCTGCCGTGGTTCATGTACCCCGAACGCACCATGTTCTTCTTCTACGCGGTGTCCTTCGAACCCTTCCTGGTCCTGGCGCTCGTGTACTGCCTTGGCCTGGTCCTGGGGAAGAGCACCGACCCGCCGTGGCGCCGTCGCTCCGGGCTGTACGGGGTGGCCCTGTTCCTCGTGGCCTCGGTGTTGATTTCCGCCTTCTTCTACCCCGTCTGGACCGCCGAAATGATCACGTACCAGGACTGGCGGTTCAGGATGTGGATGCCTTCCTGGATCTGAGGCACGATGGCAGGTGGAACCCGGACGTGATGATGAACGAAATGGAGACCCGCCTGTGAGGGAAGCAAGCACGGAACTGATGGTTGCCCTGGAGGACAGCAGCAACGTCACCGACCTGCTTTTGGACCGCTACCGGCACAATCCTTCGCACGCTGTCTACGCTCGGCGGGACTCCACCGGCTGGCAGAACGTCACCGCCGGGCATTTCCTGGACCAGGTCACGGCACTGGCGAAGGGCCTCATCGCCGGCGGCCTCGCACCCGGCGATGCCGTCGCGGTCCTCTCGGCCACCCGCTACGAGTGGACACTCGTCGACTTTGCCATCTGGTTTGCCGGCGGTGTGACGGTGCCCATCTACGAGACCTCCTCGGCGAGCCAGGTGGAGTGGATCCTGTCCGATTCGGGCGCCGTTCGCGTTTTCGTTGAGGACCGCCAGAAGGCGGTGCTGATGGACCAGGTCCTCGCCGCCTCCAGTGTCCTCGCCGGCCGCCTGGTTCCGGTGGTCCGCATGGATTACGACGGCGATGCCCCCAACCTTGCCAGCCTCGCCGCCGCGGGGGCCGGGGTGACGGATGCAGAACTGGAGCGGCACCGCTCGGCGGCAGTGCTCTCGGACGTGGCCTCCCTGGTCTACACCTCCGGCACCACCGGCCGGCCCAAAGGCTGCCAGATCACCCATGGAAACTTCGCCCTGGTGGCCAGGAACATGGTGGCCTTCCTGCCCGAACTCCTGCAGCAGGAGAACGCCCGGACACTGATGTTCCTGCCGTTGGCCCACGTTCTGGCCCGGGCGGTCCAGGTGGTGTGCCTCAGCGCCGGGGTGACTCTCGGCCACACCTCCGGAAACGCGCAGCTCCTCGATGACCTGGGCACCTTCAAACCGTCCTTCCTGCTCGCGGTGCCCCGCATCTTCGAGAAGATCCGGGCCGGCGCGGAGCAGAAGGCGAAGGACGCCGGGAAGTCCCGGCTGTTCAGCGCCGCATCGCGGGCGGCAATCCGGTACTCGGAAGCGCTGGATGCCGCCGCACGCGCTGAGGGCGGCGGACCTGGCCTGGCGCTGCGGGCGCAGCACGCGCTTTTCGACCGCCTCGTCTACCCCTGGCTGCGGCAGGTGTTCGGCGGCAGCATGACCTACGCCGTTTCCGGTGCGAGCCCGCTGAATGTGCGCGACGCACACTTTTTCAGGGGTGCGGGGATCACTGTGCTCGAAGGCTACGGCCTGACCGAGACCACGGCGCCCTGCACGGTGAACACCGCGGGCCGCACCCGGGTTGGGACGGTGGGCATCCCGGCGCCGGGCACCACCATCCGCATCGCGGAGGACGGCGAAATCCTGGTCCGGGGCATTGGCGTGTTCAAGGGCTACCACGCCAACGCAGCTGCCAACGCCGAGGCGTTCACCGACGGCTTCTTCCGCACCGGGGATCTCGGTTTCCTCGATCCCGACGGGTTCCTCACCATCACCGGGCGCAAGAAGGACCTGCTGGTTACGGCTGCCGGCAAGAACGTCGCTCCCGGGCCGCTCGAGGAGAAGATCCGGGAACACCAGCTTGTGGGCCACGCCGTGGTGGTGGGTGACGGGAAGCCCTTCGTTGCTGCCCTGATCAGCCTGGACCCCCAGGGCCTGGAGCAATGGTGCACGGCACGGGGTGTCCCGCTGCTGAGCCCCGCCGAAGCCCGCACGGACAGCGCTGTCTGCAGTGCAGTCCAGGAGGCCGTGGACGCGGCCAACAGCCTCGTCTCCAAGGCCGAATCCATCCGCAAGTTCCGCGTCCTGGATGCCGCGTTTACTGTGGACTCCGGGCACCTGACGCCGTCCCTCAAGCTCAAGAGGGCCGCCGTCGTCAGGGATTTCGGCGCCGAGATTGAGCAGCTGTACAGCTAGACAGGCATTGCCGGAGAACCAGTGGCTGCCGGCGGGCGGCTACAGGTTGGCGGGACGTGTGGTGCCGGCTTCCGCGGCGTCGTCGGCATCCGCTGCCTCTTCGGTTTTGCCGCCCTTGCGCCCCTTCCGTGCCGGGGCCAGCCCACGGCGCCTGCGGGTGGGCCAGGTCAGGATCAGCGTCACGATGGCCGTAATCAGGACCAGTGCTGCGATGACCAGGCCGGCGTCAATCCAGAACTGCCCGGGGAACAGCCGGATGAGGGTATCCTCGAGCGCAAACGTCCAGGAGCCGGCGGCGAAAAAGATGCGGTGGAACTCGGTGAAGAACTGCTGCCAGCCGAGGGCGGCCAGCGTGCCCAGGCCGATGATGAGCACCAGCGTCACAATGGAGCCGGCGAACAGTCCCCGGCGCACTCCGCCCTGGGTACGCCGCCGCAGATAGATGACGGCAATGATGCTGATCAGGATGAGCAGGGCCCCGGCGCCGAAAGCGGACAGGATGACCAGCTTTACGTCCGCCATGTGGCTGACCTCGCCGTCCTTGAACAGCTTTTCGCCGCTGCGGTTGACCAGTTCACCCAGGTAGCGCGGACCGGACCAGTTGCTGAGGTAGTCCACGGCGTAGGAGCCGTAGGTCATGCGGTCGTCCGCGTTGAAGCCATACCCGTCGCCCGGGAAGCCGGGCCGGTGGTACTCGACCCACAGGAAAAGCGGGCTGGTCACGGCACGCACGGCCAGGACCAGGAGGATGATGGGGTAGAAAACAGCCAGCAGGACCTGGAGAAACCGCGGCAGCACGGGCTTGGCCTTGGCGGCCTGCTCGCGCTCGGCATTGCGGCGCTCCACTTCCTCCTCTGGCGGGCGGACCTGCAGGGCGGAGGTGGGCAATGGTTCACTGAAAGGCGATGGTTCACTGAAAGGCTTGGGTTCACTGAAGGGCTTGGGTTCACTGAAGTGGGTGCCCGCCAGCGTTGATCCCGATCGGGCCGGCACGTCGGCCTCGGCTGCACTCCCGTCAGTCTCCGCGTTCCGGCCTGCCTGCGTGCGCTGGTCCTTTCCCGCGTTTTCGGCAGCCGCCGCCTCAGCCGCCTTGCGGTCGGCGCGGCTTTCCGGCTGGGCTCCGGCCGAAGCTGCTTCCGGACGGACTTCAGGACCGGGGGCGCTGTCGCCTTCCGCGGCGCGGGCTGCAGGCGCGGGCTTCATCCATTCAAACGCCGGCTCGTCGGTGTCCTCCGTGGGATCCAGCGCAGGGCCCGCCGCCGGGTCCAGGCGCGGGTCAAGGCGTCCGGACGGGGTCGGAGTATTGTCTTTCACTGCAGCTTCACTTCCGTAGGCGTCCATGCACTGTCGTACCGGGATGAACCGGGGCCAGGCAGCGCTTCGTATCTCTCCAAGAGCCTACCGTCAGCCACTCCGGCACCGCGATGTGCCACCCCGCCACCTGCGGAATTATCGGCTGGCAGTAACAATCATGCTGCAAGTTCTGAATAGCCGGCGTCCTGGCTGCCCAGGTCGCCGCGGGCGCCGGCGCGGTAGGCCCGTCCCCCGCAGACCAGCACATACAACCAGTATGCGGCCAGCACCGCCGCACCGATACTGATCTTCGCCCACACCGGCAGCGTGCTCGGCGTCACGAAACCCTCGACGAGGCCCGAAACAAACAGCACCAGGACCAGGCCAAGCGCCACCGTGATCATGGACCTGCCCTCTGCCGCAACGGCGCGGGACCGCGTCCGGGCCCCCGGCGACACCATGGCCCAAAAGATCCGCAGTCCGGCAGCACAGGCCACAAACACTGCTGTCAGCTCCATCAGCCCGTGCGGCAGGATGTAGCTGAAGAAGACCTCCGTCTTGCCCACCGCGGCAAACATCCCGGCGGCCACCCCCACGCCCTGGGCGTTGGCGAACAGAATCATCGGCACCCAGAATCCGGTGATGCCCAGGGCCACCGCCTGGGCACTGATCCAGGCGTTGTTGGTCCAGACGGCGCCTGCAAACGACGCCGCCGGATTCTCCGAGTAGTAGTCGATGAAGTCTTCCGTGACATACCGCTGGACTTCCGCTTCCGAGGCTACGGCCCGCAGGGCGTCGGGCGAGGTGCCGATCCAGAAGGCGTAGGCGAAGCCAACAAGGCAGAACGCGGCGCCGCAGGCCAGGGTCAGCCAGCGGATCCGGTACAGGGCGGCCGGAAGGGCCAGGACGAAGAACTGCGCGAGGTCTGCCATGAAGTTGGACCGGGCGCCGGTGAACCGGGTGCGCGCCTGCGCCAGCGTGGCAGACAGGGTCGCCGACAGCCCGCTCTCCGGCCCGGTTGACCGCAGCAGGGAGAGGTGGGCGGACGTCACCTGGTACAGGCGCAGCAGCTCATCCGCGTCGGCACCGCTCAGGCGCCGCTTGTTCGCCAGGTCATGCAGCCGCGACCATGTGTCGGCGTTGACGGCGGAGAAGGCGTCCATGTCCACGCTCCTACCCTAGCCTGCGAAGCATAGACTTAGGCGAACGGTGGCCGGAACCACGAAGGGGCAGGAATTGAGTCCACTCATCACAGGCGAGGCAGTCGTCCTGGAACTCCGCCCGGCATCCTTCGCCGCCCGCGCCCTCGGCCTGTTGCTCGACGTCCTGGTGCATTCCGCACTGCTGATAGCCCTGCTGATGGGACTGGGTACCGCCCTCGACGAGCTTGACGAGGCCGCCGCCGGGGCGCTCACTTTGGTCACCGTGGTGTTGTGCTTCGTCATTGTTCCCGCAACCCTGGAGACCCTGACCCGCGGACTCTCGCTCGGGAAACTGGCGGCCGGGCTGAGGATCGTGCGTGACGACGGCGGGGCCATCCGGTTCCGCCACGCCGTCATCCGGGCGCTGATCGGGTTCCTGGAGATCTACCTGACGTTCGGCGGTGTCGCCATCGCGGTGGCACTCTTCGACGGCAGGTCCCGCCGGCTGGGTGACATCGTGGCCGGCACCTACTCTTTGCGGCGCCGCGTCCCGGTGGAACCCACAATCGTCCCGCTCGCTCCCCGGCACCTCGCCGCCTGGGCGGAGGCTGCGGACATCGGCCGGATTCCGGATGCCTTGGGGCGGCGGGCCGCGCAGTTCATGCGCCAGGCGCCGCGGATGGCCCCGCTGTCGCGCAGCGGCATGGCCGCGGCCCTCGCCACCGAAGTGTCTGGATATGTGGCGCCGTCGCCCCCGCCCGGGACCACTCCCGATGACTATCTGGCGGCTGTTCTGGCTGAACGGCGCACCCGGGAACTCCGCCGCCTCAGTGCGGCCAAAACACATAGCGACCGCATCGGGGAACGGCTGCACCGGCTGCCGTTCCCGGCGGGCAGGGACAGCCAGTAGTGCCTCTAGCGTTTGGCGTACTGGGCCCAGGGAATGTTCCAGTCACCGTAGCCCTCGAGCGGCTCGACCGGCGCGGCGCCGGTGTTCAGGACCTGGACGACGTCGCCGGACTTCATGTTGTTGAAGAACCAGGCAGCGTCCGCGGGGAGCAGTCCGACGCACCCGTGGGAGACATTGGATACACCCACATAGCCCCATGCCGATTCGAGCGCCTGGTGCACATAGACACCCGATGAAGTGAGCCTGTTGGCGTACTCCACGGTCAGCGGCGGGTAGTACCCTTTGTCGCCGGGCTTCAGGCCGATGCTTCCCGCGTTGAACTTCGAATGCCGTTCCTGCTCCATGATCACGGCGTAACCGGACGGGGACAGCCAGTCGGAGCCGCCCAGCGTGACCGGCGCCGTCCTGACCAGCTTGCCGTCGAAGTAGACCTTCATGGTCTTGGTGTTGTCATCCACCACCGCCAGGCGCTGCTGGCCAACCTTGAACTGCACCTTGGCGTTGAAATTGCCGATCATGCCATTGCCGAAGTCCACTCCGAACAGCTTCATGTCAACGGTGACCTGGCTGTTGGACGCCCAGAACTTCTCTGGCCGGATGCGGACCTTCTGGTCGGAATACCAGTGCCAGGCAACCGGCTGCTTGGAAGAGACACTGATCTTGACGGCCTTTTCAACCGCAGCCTTATTGGTGACCGGTTCACTGAACACGATGTCGATGGGCTGACCCGCTCCCACTGTGGAGCCGTTCTCCGGGTACACGGCGGCATCCGCCTCATTGGCAGGCTCCACGGTGGTGAAGGTCTGGGACTTCTGGGTTTCCCGGCCCGCTTCGTCAACGATGGTGTAGCTGTACTTGTACGGTGTGTTGAACTCCAGCGGGTCCACGGCCGTCCAGGTGCTGCCGTCCGCGCTGACAGTGCCTTTGACTGCCTCTCCCCCGGCAGCCGGCACGAGCACAACGTCCTTGACGCGGCCGTTAACCGCCTTAACCGAGGGCGCCACCGCAGGGTTGACGCCCTTGGCGCCGTCGAGCGGAGTCACCCCCAGTTCCACGGCCTTCACCACGGGCGCGGCGAGGCCAGGTTCGTTGCGGACGGGGCTGGAGGCCTCAGACCGGGGCACTGGGTTGGCCCAGCCAGGAGCGGTGGCGACGCCAATTCCGCCGGCAGCAACCGCCGCGCAAATGGCAACGACGGCGATGATTTTGCCGGTTTTCCGGTTGTTCTTTTCCGTCATGACTGGTTTCTCCGTGTCCCACCGGGCTGCCAAGCGGCATCCGTCCGTGTGCCCAGCGGTAACGCTGACCAGTCGATTTTATCGCACGGCAGTGCTGCCCCTGATTTGGAGTCCCGGCGCGCCGGGCGTGGCGGCCTGGGTTTTCCATATCAGACGGCGGCGGCCACGGCGTGCTGCGGCACGCCGTGGCCGGTCACTGTTGGCAGCGGCCAGCCGCTGTCAGTAGCGGTAATGCTCCGGCTTGAAGGGGCCGGCCACGTCCACGTCCAGGTAGTCGGCCTGGTCCTTGGACAGTTCTGTCAGTTCGACGCCGAGGGCATCGAGATGCAGCCGTGCCACCTTCTCGTCCAGGATCTTGGGGAGAACGTAAACCTGGTTTTCGTATTCCCGCTCACCCTCGGGCTGGTCCTTCTTGGTGAACAGCTCGATCTGGGCGATGGTCTGGTTGGCGAAGGAGTTGCTCATCACGAACGACGGGTGGCCGGTCGCGTTGCCGAGGTTCAGCAGGCGCCCCTCGGACAGGACGATGATGGACCTGGTGTCGTCCGCCGTGTCGCCGCCGAAGACCCATTCGTGCACCTGGGGCTTGATCTCGACCTTGCGGATGCCCGGGATCCGGGCCAGGCCGGCCATGTCGATTTCGTTGTCGAAGTGCCCGATGTTGCCCACGATGGCCTTGTTCTTCATGCCCGCCATGTGCTCGGCCATGATGACGTCCTTGTTGCCCGTGGTGGTAATGAAGATGTCGCCCTGGTCCAGCACGCTCTCCAGCTTCGCCACCTGGTAGCCGTCCATGGCTGCCTGCAGTGCACAGATGGGATCGATTTCGGTGACGATCACGCGGGCGCCCTGGCCGCGGAGGGCCTCTGCGGCACCCTTGCCGACGTCGCCGTAGCCGCAGACGACGGCGACCTTGCCGCCGATGAGGACGTCCGTGGCCCGGTTGAGGCCGTCCGGCAGGGAATGCCGGATGCCGTATTTGTTGTCGAACTTGCTCTTCGTCACGGAGTCGTTGACGTTGATCGCCGGGAAGAGCAGCTTGCCCTGTTCGGCGAGCTGGTACAGGCGGTGCACACCCGTGGTGGTTTCCTCGCTGACGCCATGGATCCCGGCCGCCATGCGGGTCCACTTCTTCGGGTCCTCGGCCAGGGTCCGGCGCAGGACGTCCAGAACGATTCCGTACTCTTCGGGATCGTTGGCCCCGGCCGCCGGAACGGCGCCGGCAGCCTCGAACTCCACGCCGCGGTGCAGCAGCAGCGTGGCGTCGCCGCCGTCGTCGAGAATCATGTTCGGGCCCAGCTCAGGGTTGGTGTCAGCGCCCGGCCAGGTGAGGATCTGCTCGGCGGTCCACCAGTATTCCTCCAGGGTTTCGCCCTTCCAGGCGAACACGGGAACGCCCTGCGGGTCCTCAACGGTTCCGGTTCCCACGACGACGGCCGCAGCGGCCTCGTCCTGCGTGGAGAAGATGTTGCAGGAGGCCCAGCGGACCTCAGCGCCAAGTGCCGTGAGAGTCTCGATCAGGACTGCGGTCTGCACCGTCATGTGCAGCGAACCTGCGATCCGGGCGCCCTTGAGGGGCTGGCTCGGTCCGAATTCCCGGCGCAGTGACATCAGGCCCGGCATCTCGTGCTCGGCGAGGCGGATCTGGTGGCGCCCGGCTTCGGCCAGGGAGATGTCGGCAACCTTGTAATCGAACGTCATGGGAATCCTTTGCTGTATCCGGCGTCTAGCCTTCTGCGGTGCTGGCTGGGTGTTAGGCGGTGGGGGCAGCCGCTGCGGGCCCGGCGTCGTGCTGGTCCGACCGGGCGGCCGTGGCTGCGGCGCGGAGTTCCGGCGGAAGCAGCAGCGGAATGCCGTCCTCGATGGCGTACCGGAGCCGTTCGCCGTTCTCCGCCGCCGACGTCGAGACGAGCTCCTCGCCCTCCTGGGTCAGAGCCGATCCGGTGACCGGGCACCGCAGGACGGACAACAGTTCAGGACTGATCTTTGGCATGGTGGATGCTCCCTGCTGGGCACAAGCGCTGTGGCTGACGGATTTCAGCCTCCAGCCTACCGCCACTTCGGTACGGGGACGCTTTGCGAACAAATGGAACGGGGCCGCGGGGGCTAGGACGGTTCGCGCAGGATACGCAGATGGCCGCGGCGGGTGCCTTCCGTTGCGGCCGGTGCCTCCAGCGCCGAGTGGGCGGCGCGCTGCCCCGGAGGCGGGGACGCCGGGCGGGACGCCGCCTCACGGACGGCGTCAGCGAGGGCCAGCAGGTCATCAGGACCGGGCTGGGGCGGCTGCGAGGGCATGGCAAGACGGAGCACTTCCCAGCCGCGCGGAACGGTCAGCGAACCGGCGTGCTGCTCGCAGAGGTCGTAACAGTGCGGCTCCGCGTAGGTTGCCAGCGGTCCAAGAACAGCAGTGGAGTCCGCGTAGACGTACGTCAACGTGGCCACCGCGGACTGGCGGCAGGCTGATCTGGAACACTGACGTATTGCACCCACGACAACACAGAATACTCCGCTTCCGGCAGATTTCCCGACATTGACGAACGGTCCGCGCCACGGCAGCCGGGCCCCGGTCCGGTTATGTCGCGCAAATCATTTGGCGGGTCTAGAGTCTGTATATGCAGTCATCGCACCATTCTTCGGGTTTCACGGTCCGGTTGGCTGACCCGGATGCGCCCCGGGACGCCGCCGGGATTCCCGCTGGCCGGAGCTTCGCCCAGCGCCGCCGCAACCGGCACGGCCGCGGCCTGCGGGGCGAACTGCTGCTGCCCACCCTCCCCGGCTACCGGAGCCGCTCGGACCGGTTCGATGAGTTCGTGATGGACTCCGCGCAGCGGCTCCACGACATCTGGGGCAAGCCGCTCGACGGCGTCCGCTTCGCCGTCGATGAGATCCCGCCGAACCTGGAACAGCTGCTGGCCGAGGGCTCACCCGCTCCCCTGGGCTGCTACACCCCGGGAACCGAGGACGAGGGGCCCATCATCACGCTGTACCGCCGCGTGGTTGAGCAGGCCTGCCCGGTCAAGGAGGAACTGCAGGACCTGGTGCACGACGTGGTGGTGGAGCACACCGCCGAGATGCTCGGGGTGGCTCCGGAGACGCTCGACCCCGTGTACCGCCGGCGCTACTAGAGGCTGCTAGTAGCCCAGCGTCACCGCCACTTTTTCCTGGCCCTCCGCGCCCGCGGTGATGCCCACCGTGGAGATGTCGTTCCCGCCTTCCCGCTCCAGCAGGACTGCGCCGTAGGCCGCTCCGCCGGAAGCTGACACCACGTAGCCGACGACGGCCGTGTCCCCGATCCGGTCGGCCGCCTTGAGCGCAGTGGTGGTACCGGCAGCGATGTCCGCGGTGGCCGCGGCGTGGAGCTTCCCGTCGGCCGTAACCGGCGTATAGGAAATGGTTGCCCTGCCGTCCAAAGCTCCGAAAACCAGCCGCCGCTCCCCGCCCTGCGGAAGCGGCACCACGTGCTGACTGCCCAGCTGGGCGGTGGCGGGCGACCAGGCGAAGTCCAGACTCTGGCTGGCTTTCAGGCCCCGGCTCACACGCGCAGCGGCCACGATACTGACGTCAGATGTGGCCGAAACGGTGTACTGGCCGGCGGGAACGCCGGACAGCGGGATCTCCGTGACGGTTCCGGCCTTGGCGGTAACCACGCCTCCACCCGGAAGCGCCTGCTGCCCTGCCCGGCCAAACAGCTTGACCTCCACCACGGCGTCGGACGGGCCGGGAACGGTGATCTGCAGCGCCGGGCCGGCGTCGCCAAAACCGGACTCCCCGGTCAGAGACTTCACATCCCCGGCGTCCTGGATGTCGAGGCCTGTCATCACCTGCGATGCGCCAGCGGATACTCCGGGTGCGATGAAATCCACGCCGCCCGGGGTCAGCCCGCGCAGCACGCTCTGCTGGATGAAACCGCTGACGGGACCGCCGGAGCTTCGGACGTGCACGCTCAGCCGTTCTTCACCGGGCGCCAGACCGGCCAGGATGATGGAGCGCGTCGACTTCGGCCCCACCAGCAGGCCGCGGCTGCCGGAGGCCTTGACCTGGCCGGCCTTCCCAAACAGGTCGAGGTTCACCGTTGCGGGTGTGGTGGAGGCATTGGTGAGGTGAAGGACGCTGCTGCGGCCCACGGCGGTGTTGGCACCGCTAAGCCAGAGGTCGTTCGACGGCGGCTGGCAGGCGGCTGCCGCAGAACCGCGCAGGTCACCGTCGGACGCGGTATAAGCCATGAGGCCTGCCGCGGCCGGCTGCCGGTTCCCCAGCGCGTCCGCGGACAGCACGCTGACGTCGTCCACGCTGCGGCCCTCGAGGGCCCCGGCAAGCAACCCGGAGGAGCCCGCGGGTGCCGTCGCCGAGCCGGGTGCCTTGGCAATCCGCTGCAGCTCGGATCCCTTCAGCGCGGAGAGCGCACTGCCGGGCAGGTTCCCGCCCGCCGCGCTCACCACCAGAGCGGACACGGAACTTTTGGCCGTCGCGGATTCGGGGCTGAACTGGGGGTCGGTCCCTACCGGTGTTCCTTCGAGCAGCCGCGCCGGAGCCGGGCAGACATCCTGGACGCTTCCGGCCGGCACAGCCGCTTCCGCGACGTCAAGCGGCCGGGCAGCGGACGGCTGCGGGGCCAGTGCCGCCGCCGCAACCAGACCGCCGCCGGCGGCAAGGATGACGGCGCCGGAGAGCAGCCCGGCCACAGCGCCACGGCGGCCGGCAATGCGGCTGGCACCGCCGGACCGCACCCCGGAGGCCGTGCTTCCGGCGGACCGGGCGCCGGAAGCGCCGGAAGCGCCGTTTCCGGAAC
>NZ_JBHVBL010000006.1:130711-150348 GCF_042668165.1 Arthrobacter sp. NPDC057388 | reverse complement strand
GGCCACCCGCCGTCGTTCTATAGACCCGTCCGCTGAGAGCGTCAGGCGAGCCGCGTCAGCCAGCCATGGGTGTCCGCGACGGCGCCGGTCTGGATGCCGAGCAGCTGCTGGCGGATCGCCATGGTGGTCTCGCCGGCCTTCGCGTCCTCCGAGCCGATGAATTCAGTGGCGTCCTTGAGGACGCCGATGGGCGTGATGACGGCCGCGGTACCGCAGGCAAACACTTCGGCGATGTCGCCGGAGGCAACGCCGTCGCGCCATTCGTCCAGGGTGATCTTCCGCTCCGTGACCTCACGGCCCATGTCCTTGGCAACCTGGATGATCGAGGAGCGGGTCACACCCTCGAGGATGGTGCCACTCAGCGCAGGCGTCACCAGCGAGCCGTCCTTCATCACGAAGAAGACGTTCATGCCGCCCAGTTCTTCAATGGCGTCGTCATTGAAGTGGTCGAGGAAGAGCACCTGCTTGCAGCCGTTCGCCTCGGCTTCCTGCTGCGCAATGAGGGAGGCGGCGTAGTTGCCGCCGCACTTGGCAGCACCGGTGCCGCCGCGGCCTGCGCGGGCGTATTCACGGGAGATCCAGATCGAGATTGGCTTCAGCTCCCCGCCGAAGTAGTTGCCGGCCGGCGAGGCGATCACACGGAAGGAGACCTCGCGGGCTGCCCGGACGCCAAGGAACGCCTCGGTGGCGATCATGAACGGCCGCAGGTACAGGGCTTCACCGTCGCCGGACGGCACCCATTCCTTGTCCGCCGTGACGAGTTCCCGGATGGCGCCGAGGAAGTATTCGGCCGGGATTTCGGGAAGCGCCAGGCGCCGGGCGGACTTGTTCATCCGGGCGGCATTGGCTTCCGGCCGGAAGCTCCAGATGGAACCGTCCGAGTGGCGGTACGCCTTCAGTCCCTCGAAGATTTCCTGCCCGTAGTGCAGCACCGCGGCAGACGGGTCCAGCATGATGGGCCCGTAGGCCTCGATCCGGGGATCATGCCACCCGCCGTGGCCGCTGGCGTCGACCGTGTAGTCAACAATCGCAGTGTGGTCGGTGAAGTGGTCGCCAAAGCCTGGGTTCGCCAGGATGGCTGCACGCTCTTCAGCAGACTTCGGGGTGGCCGAAAGCTGCTGGGTGAATTCGACGCCATGGGCAGTCTGAGTCATGGTTCCTCCACGGTCGGCTGCCTGGCATCTGAAGGTGGTTCAGCGTCGGACCACGGCAGCGATTTGGTAATTCAGGTCAAGCTTACGCCTGCTGGGGGAGGCTAAACGGCCGCCGCAATGGCGTCGCCGATGGCGCTGGTGCTGCGCGCCTCACCGTTGCGGCTTTCGACGTCGGCAACCACCGCGGACTCGATCCGGCGGGCTGCGTCGGGGTAGCCGAGGTGGTCCAGCAGGAGCGCCGCGGACAGGATTGCGGCGGTGGGATCCGCCTTCTGCTGGCCGGCGATGTCCGGCGCGGAACCGTGGACGGGTTCGAACATGGACGGTGCAGTGCGGTCCATGTTGATGTTGCCCGAGGCCGCCAGGCCGATGCCGCCGGTGACGGCGGCAGCGAGGTCGGTGATGATGTCGCCGAAAAGGTTGTCCGTGACGATTACATCGAAGCGGGCGGGATCGGTGACCATGAAGATGGTCGCGGCATCGATGTGCAGGTAGTCGTGGGTGACCTCGGGGAATTCCTTGGCCACGGCCTCGACCGTGCGCTTCCACAGGTGGCCGGCAAAGACCAGCACGTTGTGCTTGTGCACCAGGGTCAGCTTCTTGCGCGGACGCTCGTTGGCCCGGCGGAACGCATCCCGGACAACGCGCTCAACGCCATGCGCAGTGTTCAGGGAAACCTCGGTGGCCACCTCGTGCGGCGTGCCGGCGCGCAGGGTACCGCCGTTGCCCACGTACGGACCCTCCGTCCCTTCACGGACCACGATGAAATCGATGTTGCCCGGTTCGGCGAGCGGGCTGCCCACCGTGCCGTACAGGCGGGAGGGGCGCAGGTTGACGTAGTGATCCAGGCTGAAGCGCAGCTTGAGGAGCAGTTCGCGCTCGATGAGCCCGGACGGGATGCGGGTGTCGCCGGGCGCAGCACCAATGGCGCCGAAGAGGATGGCATCGCGCGTCTTCAGGTCCTCAAGGACGGCATCCGGAAGGGTTTCCCCGGTCTCAAGCCAGTGCTGGGCACCGAGCTCATAGTGGGTCTGGTCGAGAGTGACTCCCTCGGCCGCCACGACCTTTTCGAGGACCTTCAGGGCTTCGGCGGTGACCTCCGGGCCGATGCCGTCGCCGGGAATGACAGCCAGATTGATGGTAGATGCGCTCATGATTTCAGCGTAGCCAAACCATCCACATTCTGGTCAAAGCGTCTCATTATTCAGACACGGGGCGTGGCTGCTTAGTTGGCCGGCACGGGCGATGCAACCACTGCCACGTTTTTGCCCCAAAGATCCTGGGTGTAGCAGCTGACCAGCACGAGGCGGTTCGGAACGACCGACCAAATGGGACTGTCCTTGAAGGTGGACTTCGTATAGGTGGTGACCGAGTTCACCCGGTAGGAAAGTTTTGCTTTGGCGGTAACAACGGTCAGAACATCCCCAGGGACCGCCGCTGCGCTGAGGTGGTTAAAAGGCGCATCCTGGCCCTCCCAGCTGTGCCCGATGACGTAGGTAGTGTTCAGAGAGCCGACGCCGGGCTGGCCGTACGGTGTGAGCCAGTACCCGTCCATGGTCTCCGGGGGCACTATGGACCGGCTGTCCGCATCTCCGCTGCCGGGTTCCAGCGGGTGCACCGCCACATCCATGCCGGCAGCAGGATAGATGATGCGCTGCGGAGGTGAGGCGGTTATGGCCGGCGGCTTTGAAGCGGCTGATGGCCTCGGTGCCGCAGATTTTGCGGGAACGCCTATTGAGGCGGCGGGCGACTGGCCGGCCCGTACCCGCGCGTCCGCCTCCGGCCTCCCGGTCACAGGCCCGGCAGGTGTATACCGGACAGCCGGTGCGTCTACGGCGGTGGCGGACGATGAACTGATACCTCCGGCGCCATAGAAGAGCCAGGCGGTCAGGATCCCCAGGCAGCAGAACGACAGTACAAGAAGGTCCACGTAGCTCAGCAGCAGCCTTCGGCTGCCCGCACGTTCGGTCTTGCTGTTCCGGCGATGGCTGCCCATCCCACCTCCTTTGGTGCGAATCGGTTAGGAGGCTGCCACGCCCAGCCCGTGGCACGCCCGGACCGCTACCGGTCAGCCGCCAAGCTTCCTGGCCCGGGTCCCGCCCCGTGCGAGGACTACCGCCGACAGACCCGCAAGGAGGGCCGTCACGGTGGCCAGCCATGCTGGGATCCCACTCGCTGTTCCCCCGCCTGCAGCCGTCTGAACGTTATAGCCCTCATTGGTAGCTGCCGGAACTGCAACGGGCATCGCTGCAACCGGTGCTGCCGCGGCGGGCTTTGCTGCCGGCTTGACCAGTGGTGCAGCGGGCACGACGGCCGCCGGGGGCGCCGCAGCCGGAGGAACTGCAGCCGGGGGCGCCGCAGCTGGAGGAACAGCAGCGGGAGGCTGCTGTTCCGCCGGAGGCTCCCCAGCCGGTGCCTCCTCCGCCGGAGGCTCCTCGGCCGGAGGCTCCTCGGCGGGAGGCTCCTCGGCGGGAGGCTCCTCAGCCGGCGCCTGTTCGTTGTCTGGGTTGCATTCCCCAACTTGGCCGACGCCGTTGCCGTTCCCGCCGTTCCCGTTTCCGTTCCCGTTGCCGCCGTTTCCGTTCCCGTTCTCGGGAGCTTGCCCGTTGACATCAATCTCAAATTCCGGGTTCGTGTCAGAGCCAGTCTGGTGGCAGACCGTAACCTGCCCGTCGGGCGTGGCAATGGCCGGAAGCGTGGTGCCCAAGAGTCCAAGACCCACAAGCCCCACCGCCGCGATAGTTCGTCTCATTTCGTGTACCTCCATACCCCAGGATCAAACTGACCGGACCGATCGCGGCATTCCGTCCCACAGCGAACCACTGGCAGTAGGCCAAAATGATGGACTGGAGATGATGGATACCCCCAAAGACGCCGTCAGTCTGCTTGCAATTTCAGGGTAGGGCGCGGTTCCGCGGCAGTCCCGAGTAGTCGGTACGCCTTAATCGGGCGCATCCCACTTGGCAGCGCCGGCCCCGCAGGCTGTTTGTACTTGCCATTACTTGGATACGCAGGCCGGGAGGGGTAAAGAAAATCCCCCGTGCCATGGGTGGAACCTTTGCACGGGGGATCCGTCGGCAGCAGTCGCCGCCGGCAAAGTCAGGGTCAGGCGTCCGCGGGCTCCTCGTACTTCGGGAACACCGGGGCGGGGGCAGGAAGGTCCGTTCCCGCGGCAATGGGCGTCGCGATGGCGGAGAACTCACGCGCCCCGCCTTCGGGCTGGCCCAGGTAGCCCAGCAGCGCGTCAGTGGCCGTGGGCATGACGGGCTGGGCGAGGATCGACACGATGCGGAGCACCTCGAGGGTCACGTACAGCACGGTCTGCATGCGTTCGACGTCGGTCTTCCGCAGCACCCAGGGTGCCTGCTCGGCGAAGTAGGCGTTGGTGTCCCCCAGCACGGTCCAGATCGCTTCGAGGGCACGGCTGAACTCCTGCTTTTCGAAGGCCGCACGGGCCTGCTCCAGGAGGGCGTTGGCCTGGCCCAGGATTGCCGTGTCAGCGTCAGTGAAAGCACCCGGAACAGGTACCCGGCCTTCGCAGTTCTTGGCCACCATGGACAGTGAGCGCTGCGCCAGGTTTCCGAAGTTGTTCGCCAGGTCGGAGTTCATCCGGCCGACGATCGCTTCGTGGTTGTAGCTGCCGTCGGCGCCGAACGGAACCTCGCGCAGGAAGAAGAACCGCACCTGGTCCAGGCCGTACTGGGCCACGAAGTCCTCCGGGGCCACGACGTTGCCCAGGGACTTGGACATCTTGACGCCGTTATTGTGCAGGAAGCCGTGAATCATGATGCGCTTCGGCAGCTCCAGGCCTGCACTCATGAGGAAGGCGGGCCAGTAGATGGCGTGGAAGCGCGAGATGTCCTTGCCGATGACGTGGACGTCGGCCGGCCAGTAGCGCTTGAAGGACTCCGACTCAACATCCGGGTAGCCCGCGCCGGTGAGGTAGTTGGTCAGTGCATCGACCCACACGTACATGACGTGCTTCTCGTCGCCGGGAACGGGTACTCCCCAGTCGAAGGTGGTGCGGCTGATGGAGAGGTCCTCAAGGCCGCGCCGGACGAAGCTGATGACTTCATTGAACCGGGACTGCGGCGCGCCGAACTCCGGCTGCGCCTCGTACAGCGCCATCAGCTTGTCCTGGTAGGCGGAGAGCCGGAAGAAGTAGCTTTCCTCGGCGGTCCAGGTCACCGGGGTGTCGGTTTCCTTGGTGTAGCGCGCCCCGTCCTCCTTGACCACGGTGTCGTCTTCGCCGTAGTAGGCCTCGTCGCGGACGGAGTACCAGCCCTCGTACTTGGACAGGTAGATGTCACCGTTGGCTTCCATCTTCTTCCAGATGGCCTGCGACGCGGTGTAGTGGTCCTCGTCCGTGGTGCGGATGAACCGGTCATAGGTGATGCCAAGGGCGGCGTGGGCCGCCTTGTAGATTTCGGCGTTCCGGTCCACCAGTTCCTTGGGCGAGATGCCTTCCTTCTCAGCGGTCTGGGCAATCTTGAGCCCGTGCTCGTCGGTGCCGGTCAGGAACTTCACGTCGTAGCCGTCGAGCCGCTTGAACCGGGCCATTGCATCCGTGGCGATGTACTCGTAGGCGTGGCCGATGTGCGGCACGCCGTTCGGGTAGGTGATGGCCGTAGTGATGTAGAACGGGCTCTTGTCTGAGGAAGTCACGGGCAGAACGTTACCTTTAGTGCGAAGGAATGGATCTAGATCAGTTCGGTCAGCGTATCGCTCAGCCGGACCAGTTCGTGGTCATGTGACGCCACGAGGACGGCAATCCCGTCGGACGTGGTGTCCTTCAGGATGCTGATGATGCGGTTGGCGGAGGCACGGTCCAGGCTCGCCGTGGGCTCGTCCACCACCAGGACACGGGTCCCCAGGATCAGGGCGCGGGCAATGGCGACGCGCTGGCGCTCACCGCCGGAGAGCTGCTCGGGGCGGTGCCGCATGCGGCGGCCCAGGCCCACGAGGTCCAGCAGGTCCTTGGCCATCTCGCGCCGCTGCTCCACCTCGCCGTCCGGAACCGCGGGGAGGAGCACGTTTTCGAGTGCGCTCATGCCGTCAATCAGGGCGCCGCCCTGGTCGACATAGCCGATCAGGGCACGGCGGCGGTCGGCGATCTCGTCGTCGGACATGGTCTCGAGCGAATCGCCCTCCCACAGCACCCGGCCCGACGTCGGCAGGGTCAGGCCCGCACCGACGGTCAGGATGCTGGTTTTGCCCGAGCCGCTTCGGCCGGCCACGCAGTGCATCTCCCCCGCGTTCAGCGTGAGGTCAAAGCCTTCCACGACGCTGACGGCTTCAGATCCGTTCTTGCCGCCGCCGTAGCGGATGGTGATGTTGCTCAGCTCCAGCGGAGTGGCGTGGTCTGCTTCCTTGACAATGGTGTTGGCCCGGGTCTGGACCGGGGTTTCAGCCTCATTGTTCCCGCGCACGCGGCGAAGGTTCAGGTCGTTACTCATTTGACCACTTTCGTTGCAATCGGAATCCAGCAGAGAACAGCCACGAGCCCGGCCACGGCGGCCCACAGCGCGGCGTAGGGGGCAAGAACAAGGCCGATGCCGAGGGCACCCAGGATACCCAGAGGCACGGCGACCGCACCCACCAGGGCGTTTTCGAAGAAGCGGACCTGGCCCAGCATGTCCGGGTTCCAGCCCATCGCCTGCAGCGTGCCAAGGTACCGCCGCTTGGCCTTCAGTTCGAAGCGGCCGGTTACCAGCGTGAGCAGGAGCCCCACTGCCACACCGGACAGGCCAAGGATGATGCTTGGCAGCGCAACGCTGGCAGCGGCCAGCCCACTGAGGGCACTGGCGCCGGCAGCCCGCGGAATGTCGATCAGCAGAGCGATCAGTCCGCCCACGGCCGAGGCGAACACGCCGACGGCAACGGCCAGCGAAATGGCATTGAAGCGGTGCGTGCTCAGCTGCCGGTTCGCAAAGGTGAGCGGCGAGTCGACGGTGATGAGCTTTTCGTCATGCTGCGGCTCCTGGTCGATCACCTCGCGGTGGCGCAGCTGCTGCGCGGCGAAGAAGGCCGCGCCCAGGTACAGGGCCAGAACGGACGCCGAGACGATGGCGGTGGCGATGTTCCAGCTCAGGAGGCTAAGGACGATGCCGGCCACCGCAAGCATTGCCGCGCCGACGGCAAACTCCTCCAGCACCCAGGACCGGATGCGGCGCTGCGTCCATCCCATGGCGCGCAGTGTGCCTGCCTCGCTGCGGCGCAGCCGCACGTAGCTGACAGTCGAGGCGCCGGTCAGCAGCGCGGCGCCGCACAGCGTGAGGAACAGCAGCGTGAGGTTGGTCGCGGTCAGCGAGCCGGCCACGGCGTCGGCCGCGTTCTGCCTGACCCACGACTGCTGGACCGTTCCGAGCGCGGACTCCTTGCCGGCGTCGTCCTTGGAGTAGCCGGGAACAAATATGTTGGCATCCTCCCTGGCGGAACCGGCCACCACGGTGGCTTCCAGTCCCATGTCCCGGATCTCTGCCGCGAGCTTGTCCACCTCAGGCTGGACCTGCTTCCAGCTGCCGGCGGCGCTGGCGCGGACGCGCACGGCGTCGATGACCGAGGCGTTCTTTTCGTAGCCGCGCGCGGCGGCCAGGCCGTAGTAGTCGGTGATCGCACCGGCCGACTGGCTGACGAGCCCCGTCGCGCTCAGGGAGGGCTTGAGCGCGGTGTCTGCAACGTCCTTGCCCTGGGCGTCCTTGGTCAGGGTCATGGGCGTGGGGTCGTAGCCGCCGAGCGGGAGCCGGTTGACGTCCCCGGCCGCTGCCTGGACTGCGGCGGGGTCGAAGGTGCCATAGACCATCGAGAGCGGGGTGGCCAGCTTCTTGCCGGTTTCGAGGTTCTCCCGGTAGGAGCGCTCGTCAACGGGGTTGCGCTGGGTCTGGTCCACGGCTTCGCCGGTGGCGCTCTTCTCCGGCAGGCGGTTCACGGTGACCCACTCGCCCGGAGTGGCGGTCTTGTCCTCGGCACCGTTGCCGGCGGTGGAGCCGTCCTTGTACTTGGGGGCGGCGGCGAAGTTGGTGCTCCAGGTCGGGGGGCTGTAAAGGCCGCGGCTGAAGGCCGCCGAATTGCCGAGCAGCTTGGAGTAGTCCGTGGAACCGGGCCAGGACAGCGCGAAGGGCGACTTGGAGACGAAGGGCAGGTAGTCCTTGTCCAGCGAGCGTTCGGCCGTGCCGACTTCCTTGACCACGTTTCCGGAGTCGTCGATTTCCTCGATTTTCACGGTGTACTTCAGATCAACCGAAGTGCCGGAACGGACGATCAGCGGAATGGCCTGGGAGTCCTCGGTGAGCTGGCCGTCGCGCTTGGCCTGCTGGTACTGGGTCATGATGGGTGCCCAGTACTTGAGCTTCACGCCGAGGAAGTCCGGGCCCTCCTCGAGTTCCTTCATGTCGATGCCCGTGGTGAAGAGGCTCTCCAGGTGCTGGCCAACAGCCTCCGCACTGCGCGCGTCGGCCGGCGGCGCCTTTTCCAGCGGCGCCAGGAAGTCGCCGGCGCTGCCCAGCAGGGCGCGTTCGGATACGGGGTCGACGGCGACCACGGACTCCGTGACCTCCGGGGCCATGGGCAGGGCAACAGTGAGGTTGAAGAGGTTGTGCTCGGACCCGCCGGCAGGGGCCGGGAACTTGATCCCGGTCTCGCCTTCGGGGCCGGCGATCTGGATGCTGTTGCCGCCCTCCACCTGCTGCTCCACCAGCTTGCCCTTGCCGAGCGTGCCCTCGGCGGTGGACTTGAAGAGGGTGTGTGCCGACGATCCGTCGGAGCTGGTGGCGCTGGCCGTCAGGCGGTACTTCTTGGGGGTGTCGCTGAGCACAGACTGGGCTTCCGGCCACTTGCTGGGGTCGGTGCCGCCGGGCTGCCCGGCGGTGGCCGTGCCGACAAGGCCCGCATTGAAGCCCAGGTAGTCCATGGCCTCCAGGCGCGGGGTCTCGAGGTTCTGCGTAACGCGCGAGACGAGGCTGATGGGAGCGGCAACAGAGGTGCCCGGGAGGTCCCGGATCTTCTGCAGCTGGTCGAAGCTGATGCCGCCCTGGCCCGTGGCGATCTCGGGCTGCATCAGGGTTCCGTCCGAGCCGGCCTTGGCCTGGACCAGGATGTCGTAGAGCCCGCGCGAGTTCTGGTCCACGGTCCGGTTCAGCGCTGCCTGCGACTGGGTCTGGACGAGGACGGACAGGCACATGGCGAAGATCAGAATGGCAGCGGTCAGCAGCAGCACTTTGCTTCTGATGAACCTCTGGACGGCGTTCATTGGGCTCCCTGAAACCTGGATTGCGTGCGCACGCCACGATGACCGCAGAAAGTGGGGGTGTCCCTTGCGGGCGTGCAAAAAGTATTGGCCGGCCTGCCGGCTGGATCCTTAAATTCGAACCTAGCCATTGTACGCAGACCGGCCAATCATATTTGGCCGGGGTGAACTCCAGGGGACGTGGAGTTCACCCCGCGTTAGGACTCTGGTCCCGAAAACAGTTCTTCGGGACCAGTGCTTCGGGAACTAGTCCTCGAGGTCCACTTCGCGCACCATCTCGGCACCGATGCCGGCCTTGATGGCGTCCAGGACCTGCTGCGGGACGGAGCTGTCGATGGTGAGCAGCGCCAGGACCTGGCCGCCCTCCGCGTTCCGTGCCACCTGCATGCCGCCGATGTTGATGTTGTTCATGCCCAGGATGTGGCCGATGGTGCCGATGACGCCGGGACGGTCAGCGTAGGAGACCACCACGAGGTGCTCGCTGATGGGGATCTCGACGTCGTAGCCGTTCACGCCGACGAGCTTCTGGACCTGCTTGGGACCGGTCAGCGTGCCGGAAACAGAGATCTGGGCGCCGTCGCTCAGCGCGCCGCGCAGGGTCAGGACGTTGCGGTAGTCCTCGGCCTCAGGTGTGGTGATGAGGCGGACGTTGATGCCGCGCTGCTCCGCGATGACCGGGGCGTTGACGTAGGACACCTGCTCGGTGACGACGTCAGCGAAGATCCCCTTGAGTGCGGCCAGTTCCAGCACCTTGACGTCAAGCGCGGCGATCTCGCCGGAGACCTCGACGTCGATCTGGGTCACGGACGCGTGGGTCAGCGCGGTGAAGATGCGGCCCAGTTTCTCGATCAGCGGGATGCCCGGGCGGACGTCGGGGGCGATCACGCCGCCGGCGACGTTCACGGCATCCGGAACCAGCTCGCCGGCGAGGGCGAGGCGGACGGACTTGGCAACGGAGACACCGGCCTTTTCCTGTGCCTCGTCCGTGGAGGCACCCAGATGCGGGGTGACCACAACGTTGTCCAGCTTGAAGAACGGCAGGTCGGTGCTGGGCTCCTGGACGAAGACGTCCACGGCGGCGCCGGCGATCTGGCGGTCCTGAAGGGCGGTGTACAGGGCTTCCTCGTCCACGAGGCCGCCGCGGGCCACGTTAATGACGTAGGCCGTGTCCTTCATCTTCTTGAAGGCGTCGGCGCCGAGCATGCCGACGGTTTCCGGCGTCTTGGGCATGTGGATGGTGATGAAGTCGGACTGCGCGAGGAGCTCGTCCAGGGTGACCAGCTTCACGCCGAGCTGGGCGGCGCGTGCCGAGGTGATGTAGGGGTCGAACGCGAGGATCTCGGTGTCAAAGCCCTGCAGGCGGGCGGCCACCAGGGCGCCGATGCGGCCGAGGCCGATGATGCCGATCTTCTTCTCGAACAGTTCGATGCCGGTGTACTTCGAGCGCTTCCACTCGCCGTCCTTCAGGGCGGCGCTGGCCTGCGGGATGTGGCGGGCCAGGCTCAGGATGTGGCCGACGGTCAGTTCCGCGGCGGACACGATGTTGGACGTCGGGGCGTTGACCACCATGACACCGGCCTGGGTGGCGGCCTTGATGTCCACGTTGTCCAGGCCGACGCCGGCACGGGCGATGACCTTCAGGTTCTTCGCGGCGGCAATGGCCTCGGCGTCCACCTTGGTGGCGGAGCGGACCAGGATGGCGTCAACGTCCTCGATGGCAGAGAGCAGCTGGGAACGATCGGCGCCGTCGGTCTGGCGGATTTCAAAGTCCGGGCCAAGGGCCTCGATGGTGGCGGGCGAAAGTTCTTCGGCAAGCAATACTACGGGTTTTGACACAGCTGATCCTCTGCGTTGAAGTCCTGGGGGTAAATAAAGTCTAGGCGTACGGAAAGGCCGGGCTCACATTGTTAAGTGTGAACCCGGCCTCACTGTCGCGCTGAAAGGACGCAGCCTTAGCGGGCTGCAGAGCCTTCGACGTAGTCCTGGTCCTGCTGCTGCCAGGAGAACAGGGAGCGCAGCTCGCGGCCAACGCCCTCGATCGGGTGGGACTCGGCCTTGGCGCGCAGTTCCTTGAACTCGACGGCGCCGTTGTCCTGGTCTTCGATGAAGCGCTTGGCGAAGGCACCGGACTGGACGTCTGCGAGGACGGCCTTCATGTTTTCCTTCACCTCGGGGGTGATGACGCGCGGGCCGGAGACGTAGTCGCCGTACTCGGCGGTGTCGGAAACGCTCCAGCGCTGCTTGGCGATGCCGCCTTCCCACATGAGGTCAACGATGAGCTTGAGCTCGTGCAGCACCTCGAAGTAGGCGATCTGCGGCTGGTAGCCGGCTTCGGTCAGGGTCTCGAAGCCGTACTGGATCAGCTGGGACACGCCGCCGCAGAGGACAGCCTGCTCGCCGAACAGGTCGGTTTCGGTCTCTTCGGTGAAGGTGGTCTTGATGACGCCGGCGCGGGTGCCGCCGATGGCCTTGGCGTAGGACTTGGCCAGTTCCCAGGCGGAGCCGGAGGCGTCCTGCTCCACGGCGATGATGTCCGGGATGCCGCGGCCGGCTTCGAATTCGCGGCGCACGGTGTGGCCCGGAGCCTTCGGGGCGACCAGGATGACGTCAACGCCTTCCGGTGCCTCGATGTAGCCGAAGCGGATGTTGAAGCCGTGCGCGAAGGCGAGGGCCTTGCCCGGGGTCAGCTTGTCCTTGATGGAGTCGTTGAAGATCGCGCGCTGGTGCTGGTCCGGTGCCAGGATCATGATGACGTCGGCCCATTCGGCGGCGTCGGCAACGTTCTTGACCTGGAAGCCTGCATCCTCAGCCTTGGCGGTGGACTTGGAGCCTTCCTTGAGGGCGATGACAACCTCGACGCCGGAGTCGCGCAGGTTCAGTGCGTGGGCGTGGCCCTGGGATCCGTAGCCGACAATGGCAACCTTGCGACCCTGGATGATCGACAGGTCTGCATCGTCGTCGTAAAACATTTCAGTCACTTGCGTAACTCCTCTTGAGTGGATTTTTTGTAGATGTGTCTTTGGTGCTGCGTTTGCGGGCGCTGCCACCGCCTGGGCGGTGCCTTACGCGGAGCGTAGCGCCCGATCACTCATGGAGCGGGATCCCCGTCCAACGGCCAAGGTGCCGGACTGCACAATTTCGCGGATACCGAAGGGCTCGAGCACTGAAAGCAGTGCCGTGAGTTTTTCGGGATGGCCAGTTGCTTCAATGACCAGCGAGTCTGTGGAGACGTCGACCACTGAAGCGCGGAACAGGTCTGCAGCCTGGGTCACCTGCAGACGAGTTGCGGCATCCGCACGTACTTTGACCAGGATGTGGTCACGCTGTACGGAAGATTCGGAAGTCAGTTCAACAATCTTGATCACGTTGACCAGTTTGTTCAACTGCTTGGTGACCTGTTCGATCAGGTCACCGTCGGCGTCGACGACGACGGTCATCCGGGAGATGCCCGGAACTTCCGTCGGGCCAACGGCCAGGGAATTGATGTTGAAGGCGCGGCGGGCAAAAAGGCTGGCCACGCGGGTCAGCACACCGGGCTTGTCTTCGACCAGAACGGACAGTGTGTGGCGGCTCATGATCAGTCCTCCTCTTCCCATTCCGGGGTCATGTTGCGGGCAACCTGGATCTGGTCGTTGCTGACCCCGGCGGGCACCATCGGCCACACCATGGAGTCAGGGCTGACCACGAAGTCGATGACCACGGGGCGGTCATTGATTTCCAGCGCCTTCTGGATTGTGGCATCGATGTCCTCGTCCCGCTCACAGCGGAAGGATGCGCAGCCATAGGCCTCGCCGAGCTTGACGAAGTCCGGGATCCGGATAGTTTCGTGGCCGGTGTTCAGGTCGGTGTTGGAGTAGCGGCCCTCGTAGAAGAGCGTCTGCCACTGCCGCACCATGCCCAGCGAGGAGTTGTTGATGACAGCAACCTTGATGGGGATGTTGTTGATGGCGCAGGTGGCCAGTTCCTGGTTGGTCATCTGGAAGCAGCCGTCGCCGTCGATGGCCCAGACCACGCGGTCCGGCTCGCCCACCTTGGCGCCCATGGCCGCCGGAACGGCGTAGCCCATGGTGCCGGCGCCGCCGGAGTTCAGCCACGCGTGCGGGCGCTCGTACTTGATGAACTGCGCGGCCCACATCTGGTGCTGGCCCACGCCGGCAACGTAGATGCCCTCGGGACCGGTCAGGGCGCCGATCCGCTCGATGACGCGCTGCGGTGCGGTAAGTCCGTCCTCGGGTTCGGTCCAGCCCAGCGGGTAGGTTTCCTTCAGGTTGTTCAGGAAGGCCCACCAGTTGGCGAGGTCGGGCGTTCCGGAGGCGCCGAACTGAGCGCGGACGGCCTCGGTCAGTTCCGGAATGATCTCCTTCACGGAGCCCACGATGGGAACGTCGGCGGTGCGGTTCTTGGAGATTTCGGCGGGGTCGATGTCGGCGTGGATGACCTTGGCGTTCGGCGCGAAGGTCTTCAGAACGCCGGTGACGCGGTCATCAAAGCGCGCACCCAGGGTGACCAGCAGGTCGGCCTGCTGCAGGGCGGTCACGGCCGATACCGTCCCGTGCATGCCGGGCATGCCCACATGCTGGGGGTGCGAGTCAGGGAAGACACCGCGGGCCATGAGCGTGGTGACCACGGGCGCGCCGGTGAGTTCCGCCAGTTCGCGCAGTTCGGCCGCGGCGTGCGCCTTGACCACACCGCCGCCCACGTACAGCACCGGCTTGCTGGCGGCGGAGATCAGCTTCGCTGCCTCGCGAACCTGCTTGTTGTGGCCCCGGACCACGGGACGGTAGCCCGGCAGGTCAATCTTCGGCGGCCAGGAGAAGGTCATCTGCCCCTGCTGGGCGTCCTTGGCAACGTCAACCAGGACCGGACCGGGACGTCCGGTCGAGGCGAGGTGGAAGGCCTCGGCCATGATGTGGGGAATGTCGTTGGGGTCCGTCACCAGGAACGAGTGCTTGGTGATGGGCATGGTGATGCCCACGATGTCGGCTTCCTGAAAGGCATCGGTGCCAATCACTCCGCTGGATACCTGGCCGGTGATGGCCACGAGCGGAACGGAATCCATGTGCGCATCCATGATGGCGGTGACGAGGTTGGTGGCACCCGGGCCCGAGGTGGCGATGCAGACACCCACCCGCCCGGTGACCATGGCATAGCCTTGCGCGGCGTGGCCGGCTCCCTGTTCGTGACGGACCAGAACGTGGTTCATTTTGGAGGCCATCAAGGGGTCGTAGGTGGGCAGGATCGCGCCACCGGGCAAACCGAAAATGTCGTCGACGCCGAGTTCTTCGAGCGAACGGACAATAGCTTCTGAGCCGGTCATCACCGTCGGGGGTACGACGTTGTTCGGCCCAAGGACAGGAGAGGCGGCTGCAGCAGTGTCGACGCCGGCATCAGCCGGCCTGTCGACGCGTTCCGGAGCCTTGGCGGCTCCAGCGGACTTTGAAGCCATCAGCGAGGGGCTGATGGGCGATCCTTTGCTCATCGAACTCTTCCTTAGTGGATCTTGAATTGGTGTGGTGCTAGGGAAAACTGAACGTGCCGTCCCGCCCGGAAAATAAAAAAACCCCTCAGCCTGGCGGCTTTTCGAGGGGTTGCGCGTGACAGTTCGTTACCAGTCGGGCTATGGAGCCACGCGCTTGGTAAGTACGACGACGACTGCAGTTGCAGCGGCGCGGCCGGTAACGAGTGCGATCATGCGTTCAGTTTTCCCTCTAAGTGAGATAGGTGTCAACGAGGGTTAACGCTATCTCACCATATGGACATCATTGTCCATGGGTCGATCCTCTTACAAACGGTGGGACCGGACCGCAGCCCGGCCGCCAGAGGCGGCAGGGCTTAATAAGGGGGATTCCGAGGGCCCATTGGTGTGCGGCGCCCCGCGCCGCACACCAAGGGAAGGAATCACCCGCAGTACGCGCCCGTGCTGGCGCTGTGGACCAGCTTGGCGTACTTGGCCAGGACACCCTTGGTGTACCTGGCCGGGAGCGGCTCCCAGCCGGCCTTGCGGGAGTCCAGCTCGGCGTCGTCCACCAGCAGATCGAAGGTGCGTGCGGCGATGTCCACGCGGATCCGGTCTCCGTCCCTGACGAAGGCGATGGGGCCGCCGTCGACAGCTTCGGGGGCGACGTGGCCAATGCACAGGCCGGTGGTGCCGCCGGAGAACCGGCCATCGGTGAGCAGCAGGACATCCTTGCCCAGTCCGGCGCCCTTGATGGCGCCGGTGATGGCGAGCATCTCGCGCATGCCAGGCCCGCCCTTGGGTCCCTCGTAGCGGATGACCACGACGTCGCCCTTCTGGATCTCGCCGTTGTCCAGCGCGTCCAGTGCGCCCTGCTCGCGCTCGAAAACGCGGGCGCTGCCTTCGAAGACGTCGGCGTCGAAACCGGCACTCTTCACCACGGCACCTTCGGGCGCAAGCGAGCCGTGAAGGATGGTGATGCCACCGGTCTTGTGGATCGGATTGTCCAGCGCGCGCAGAATCTTGCCGTCGACGTCCGGCGGGTTGATGGCCTCGAGGTTTTCGGCCACTGTCTTGCCCGTGACGGTGAGGCAGTCGCCGTGCAGCAGCCCGGCGTCGAGCAGTGCCTTCATGATCACCGGCACGCCGCCGATCTTGTCGACGTCGGTCATGACGTAACGGCCGAAGGGCTTGAGGTCACCCAGGTGCGGGACCTTGTCGCCAATGCGGTTGAAATCGTCCAGGGTCAGCTCAACGCCGGCCTCACGGGCTATGGCCAGCAGGTGCAGCACGGCGTTGGTGGATCCGCCGAAGGCCATGGTGACGGCGATCGCATTCTCGAAGGCCTTCTTGGTCATGATGTCGCGCGCGGTGATGCCCTGGCGCAGCAGGTTAACTACAGCCTCGCCGGACTTGCGGGCGAATTCGTCACGGCGGCGGTCTGCCGAGGGCGGGGCTGCCGAGCCGGGCAGGGACATGCCCAGTGCCTCGCCGATGCAGGCCATGGTGTTGGCCGTGTACATGCCGCCACAAGCGCCTTCGCCGGGACAGATGGCCTTTTCGATCCGGGTGAGATCTTCCGTGCTCATCTTGCCTGCCGCGCAGGCGCCCACGGCTTCGAACGCGTCGATGAGGGTGACTTCCTTTTCGGAACCATCCTCCAGCTTGA
Organism: Arthrobacter sp. NPDC057388; assembly: GCF_042668165.1. Lineage (NCBI taxonomy): Bacteria > Bacillati > Actinomycetota > Actinomycetes > Micrococcales > Micrococcaceae > Arthrobacter > Arthrobacter sp. NPDC057388. Next base: position 133,825 of record NZ_JBHVBL010000006.1, on the reverse strand, counting down.
CCCAGCCGGGCATGATGGAGCCGGCATACAGAAAGACGCTGGCGAGGTTCAGGCGGGCGGCGGCCATGAGCATGCCCGGGAGGGACTTGTCGCAGCCGGCCAGCAGCACGGAGCCGTCGATGCGCTCTGCCTGCATGACGGTTTCCACGGAGTCGGCGATCACTTCACGGCTGACAAGCGAGAAGTGCATGCCCTCGTGGCCCATGGAAATGCCGTCGGAAACGGAGATGGTGCCGAACTGCATCGGGAACCCGCCGCCGGCGTGGACGCCTTCCTTGGCGCCCTGGGCCAGCCGGTTCAGGGACAGGTTGCAGGGCGTGATCTCGTTCCAGGAACTCGCTACGCCGATCTGGGGCTTGGCGAAGTCGTCATCGCCCATGCCTACGGCGCGGAACATTCCGCGTGCCGGAGCCGCGTGGATGCCGTCCGTGACAACCCGGCTTCGGGGCTTGATGTCAGGCTTGTTGGCGGATTCGCTCTGCGTGTCCTCGCTCATGGGTCAAAGTCTATGACCACGCAAGGACCGCAGACGACCGGAAACGGCCCGTACGGTCAATTCCAAGGAAAACTCGCTCAAATAGCGGACTTTCGTCTCGCATATTGAGACGGGATGACAGTTCACGCCTGCCTTTTACCGCCCTGACAAGCCTAGACAGTCCTATTGACACCGACGTACCGTCAAGCAACGGCAACCTCGCGTGACGGATGGAAGGCTTTGCTATGGAGTGGATTATCTGGGTCATTGTCATCGTTTTGATCATCGCCATCGTCTGGTGGCTGCTGAACCGGAACTCGCGGGGAACGTCAGCAGAAGCAGCCCGGAGCGAACGGCTCGCTTCCCCTGCCGGAAGCGCTGCCGCGGCACCGGTCCGGACGGAAGAAGCGCCGCCGGCTGCCGCCGCGACGGCAGGGCCGCCGTCGGACACCAGCCGCACCGTTCCGGAGACCGGCCGCCTTGCCGAGCCGGACGCCGGGCCGGCAGCGGCGGAAGCCGCACCGCTGACGGGCCGCCCCTCCCCTGCCGCGCGCCCCGACCCCGAGGATGTGGAACCGGACATTGAGTCCTGGGAGGCCGCCACCGCCCGCCCCCCGGCGCCGTCCGGAGGAGACGTTGACGACTGGGACGACGACGGCGACAAGCGCGAGTGGGACGCGCAGTGGTCGGATGCCGCCAGCGCAGATGCAGCGGGTGCAGAAGCAGGCGATTCAACCCGGCCGGCGGCGGCTGCCGCCCCACCCGCCGAGCCGGCCGCTCCTGCCGAACCCGCCGCGCCGAGGCATCACGCCGAGTACACGGACGCGCACGCCCCCACGCTGCCGGGCGCCGAGTCGGCTGCGGCCGAATCCCTGGACGCCGAGGCGGAAACCCGGCAGCGGATCCAGTCATCGGCCGCCACTGAAGCCGGCGCCAGTCACGAGGCGCAGCCCCACCACCGGGAACCCCAGCCCCACCACCTTGAACAGGGCTTCGGCGCGGAGAGTGGCTTTGGTGAACAGCCCATCCACCGTGAACGCGTGGCCGCGGTAGGCGAACCTGCCGCCGGGGATCAGCCGTATGGCGAGGGCTCGGCCCGGCCGGCAGCCGACGGCACTGCCCCGGAGGGATTCGCGGTCAAGGGTGACGTCAGCGCCATGACCTACTACGACGAGGACAGTTCTGGCTACGACGACGCCAGGGCTGAAGTCTGGTTCCTCTCCGCGGCACATGCCGAGGCTGCGGGATTCCGGGCGCCGCGCCGGACCCGGCGCTGACCCCGCACAGCGGCGGCAGATGACGGAAGGAGGAAGCGGATGACACGCAACCACCGCGGAACTCCAGCCGCGGCTGCCGCCGCCAAGCTCCTGGCAGGGGCCGCCCTGGTGTTGTGTGCCCTGGCACTGCCGCTGTCCGCGTGCACAGGTGGTGGCGCCGGCCCCGGGAGCAGCCCGCCCACGACCGGCGGGGCTACTGCGGCCGCCACTTCGTCCACCGAAACGCCGGGCACCTCTTCCAGCGCCGGATCCCCGTCGCCGCTGCGGGCACCGGAGCCGGCAGGCAGGATCGAGGGACTGCAGATCCCCTGGTCGACGGTATTCCTGCCGGACGGTACGGCGGTCATATCCGAGCGCGACACAGCCCAGCTCAAATCCGTCTCGCACGGCAGGGTGGGCACCATCGGGACCGTTCCCGGCGTCGTCCCGGGCGGTGAAGGCGGACTGATGGGGCTGGCCCTATCGCCCGACTTCGCGTCGGACCGCTACCTCTACGCCTATTTCACCGCCGCCGATGACAACCGCATAGCCCGCATGCGCCTGGAAGGCGCCGGCGCGAACCTCCGGCTGGGCGCCCCGGAGGTGATCTTCTCCGGCATGTCCAAGGCCTCCACGCACAACGGCGGCAGGATCCGCTTCGGCCCGGACGGGCTCCTCTATGTGGGCACCGGTGATTCGCAGCGCCGCGAGCAACCCCAGGACCGGAACGCCCTGGGCGGAAAGATCCTGCGGCTGACCAAGGAGGGCGGCCCGGCACCCGGCAACCCCTTCCCGAACAACCCCGTCTACAGCCTCGGCCACCGGAATGTTCAGGGTTTGGCATGGGACGGCCAGGGCCGGCTCTGGGCCAGCGAGTTCGGCCCGGACGTCAACGATGAGCTCAACCTGATTGAACCCGGCGGAAACTACGGCTGGCCGGAAGTCACGGGGGCACCCCACCGGGACGGCTTCATCGACGCCAAGATTGTCTGGCCCTCGACAGCAGAGTCTTCCCCCAGCGGGCTGGAAATCGTCCGCGGCACGGCATACCTCGGAGCCCTGAGGGGCCAGCGCATCTGGGCGGTCCCGCTCGATGGTGAGAATGCGGGGAATCCTGTGGGCTATTTCACAGGCCAGTTTGGGCGCATCCGGAACGTTTCGCTGGCCCCTAACGGGAATTTATGGGCCCTCAGCAACAACCAAAACCCTGATTTCACCGTGATTCTGCGGCTTTCCCGCTGAGTGGCGGCGCGCGGCCGCCCCGATTTCACACTGGCTGGAACTTCGTGTAGAGTTACATGTCGTTGCGGAGGTCAACGAGGGAAATAAACAGCCCGCGATGAACAAAACAACAGATGCACCTCTAGCTCAATTGGCAGAGCA